>JAQWSU010000050.1 GCA_029243025.1 Pirellulaceae bacterium
AGCCAATTGAACGGCGGGTTCCCGAGAGAACGACGCTGAAGGAATTATCGCTCAGCAGAGCGTCGTCAAGCCACAGGCTGGTCACGAGATTACTCGAGTAAAAATCTGCCAGACTTTGCAAACTGGCTTGAGATAAATTCAATTCGGTGATTGGGTTCTCGGTAAGCCTGAGCGACGTCAAGCTGCTCAGCCCCTCGAAGTCACCGGCCTCGATGCTCGTGATTTGGTTGTCGTCAAGGCAAAGCTCCGTCAAGCTGCTCAGCTGATTCGCACCATCGAGATCCTTCACTCCAAGACTCTCATAGCTCGATCCCCTCTCGGGAAACCCCGGAACATCCATCAAGTCCAACAAACCATCGCCATCGGTGTCGGCTGCCTTTGCGACAGGAGCAACGAATAACAAAATCATGAAGCAAGCCAAGAGGTGGAGTCGGTGCAATTGATCAATCCGAAAGTTGGTAGTGACCCTCTGAACGATTATCGTGAGAGCCATCAAGCATTGCAATCCGGTGGCACCATGCCACTTTGACCAGCAGTCGTGCCATGGGTTCAATTCCTCCTAGGAACACGAAAGACAAACTGACGCCCGCAGAACGACGGGCATTTGACCTTGGATCTGAGGTAGCGTTCCAATTGTTGGTTGGGCCGTTACTGGATGATCTTGCCGAGCAGCGGGCTGAGCTGCTCGAAAGGTTGACGACAAAGGAGAAGCACTCTTGAGGTGTTGACCGATTCAATCAGGTGCACTCCAGGTACAGCACCTCTTAAAGTGCTGTATCTGCAGTGTTTCTGGTGCGTCAGATGATTATGTTGCCAAATCATGCAAGAAGGCAGGACACGTCAAGTGAGTCGAACTTGATGTGGCTAGTCTTCTTGCGGGTAGCCTTGCCACATCCAAACGAGCGTGTCTGCGAGTGTCTGTTCGAAAACCTTGCGGTCGCAGTGGCCTGTGTCTTGGCTATAGACGTAGCGATAGTCATAGCCCTTCTCCGCAAGAGCATTCGCCGTACGCTTGTTGGCCATCACCCAATTGCGGTGGGTTGTTTCGGGATCTGTCGCGCGATTGTCTCGTTCTGAAACGTGAGTGAAAATCCTTAGGGGTTTGCGTTCGCTTTTTTGGATGAGTTGCATGCCAGAGTGGTATTCCCACGCGCCAAATGGATACTGTTTTTCTTCGGGTGCGTCGTCATCCTGTTGATCGACGAAAGTACCCGAATAGGTGATCAAGCGTCGGAATAAATCAGGGCGAAACCAGCCCATGGTCAGTGCGGCTGCACCGCCAGAGCTGCAGCCCATCGTTGCTTTGCCCCAAGGATCGTCGGTGAATGCAATGTTTGGGTAAGCAGCTTTGATTTTCGGATCGTTTAAAACCGCCGGCAAGACCTCATCGTTGATGAAACGTGCGAAGCGATCGGACATCGTGTCGTATTCGAGACCTCGTTGGCTTCCTTTACTGTCGTCGCCGCCATTTTGTACCGCAATCGCGATAAAGGCTGGAAGTTTTCGATCAGGATTCGGTGAGATGGTGAGGTTGTCTAACGCATTACGCACCAAGCCAAGGCGACTTGGCCCATCGTGAGTGACCAAGATTGGAGCCTCGGTCCCATCCTGGTAGGCGGCAGGAATGTAGACATAGATCTTGCGGGCCTTGCGGACTGATTTCTTCGGATCAAGGGTGGGATCGTCACCACGGAAGATGCGACTCTTGGCAAGCGGCATTGAAAACTCAAAATATTTGCCCTTGGGGTTTCCACGGTCGGTTAGATCAGGATCGATTTTATAATCGGGTCCAACAACATGGTTGCCATTGCCTTCTGGTTTAGGATTTTCTGCACGCCCTTCGTTGGCGAGTGCTGCCTGTAACACGAGTAAGCCGAAGCTGACCAAGAGTTGATTTCGGATCGAACCTAACGAAAAGAAATATTTCAGCATGATTTGACGTCCTCGTAATTCGATTCGGTAGTGGGCTGAGATAACGCGGTAGAGTTTTTCTGCTCTTTCATGTTGTTGAGTTCAGGGACGGCGGTTGTTGGGGGCATCAATGCTTCGGCAAACGGTTCAATGTGTAATAAGCAACATCGTGTAAAAGTGATTCGTCTGCGGCTGATCTTATCCCCGACAATTTGAGCTCATGAATATGTCCGATTTGCAATTTGGAAACTTTCAATCGGACCGTATTTTCTTTTACTTCGATGAGTTCAATCTTCGGGGAGGTGTGGTCGACTTCGGGACTACCATAGCCTGGTTGATAAATGTGTGTATAGGTTTGCAAAGCAAAAGCTTCGTTGACGATTGTCTTCGGATTTAGTTTCTTAGTGAACACCAGTTTAAATCCATCGGGTTGGATTTTCATCTGTTGAACTTCAAAAGGTGTTTTTCCCGTCCACTCGAGTCGTTGGAGCGAATAAGGCGCCGTGCCGCGTGTCGGCCAGCCAACGCGGCTGCTGCCACCCACGTAATAGTGACCTTCTTTTGTGAATGTTGCCCCGACGAGTCCCGTAGCAAACCCTTCTCGAAACGGAAAGCAAGCACCTTGGTAGACTCCGTCCACTTGTTCCAGATCGACTCGCATCAGCAGGCTAAGTGTGTAGTCTGCGACAAAGATTTGGTCGTGAAATGGGCCGAATTTGCCTTGAGTATCGTCGAGGCTAATGGCTGATGCAGACTGTCCCATTTTTCTGTAGGGAAAAACAACCGCTGGCGGTACGAGTTTGGGAATGCGTTTTGCTTCGAGATGTTGTCTCCGTGTGTTTCCACCCCTGGGCTTTTTGGGAGTCGATCCCATCTGAGGCGCATCGGGGTACCAACGGTGACTGATTGGATGCCCCATGAAATGGCCCGGTTTCAGATGCTTTAACGAGCAGGCACCGTTCCAGGGACCCTGACTTTCAGTGTAAAACATGTCGCCGAAACGATTCATGCCGATTCCACCCGGGCTACGAATTCCACTGCAGGTCGGGGTGGATTCTCCATCCATTCCAACGCGTAGGCACCAGCCACGAAATTTGTGTTTGGATGTATAGGAATGCGTCAGGCCATGCACTGTCCAGATCTGTCCGTTTCGATCGAATCGGGATCCGAATGTGAATTCGTGCTCCGCACCAAACCCCCAATTGTCGGTCAGCGTGATAAACTCGTCAGCACGAAAATCGCCACCTGTATTCTTGATGCGGGTTACCTCTCCTTGTTGGGTGACATAGATGGCTCCGTCACGGTAGTCCATGCCGAGGATTTCATGGAGGCCGCTGGCGAAAAGTTGATAGGTCGGATCCAGTGCTTCAGATCGTACTCCAGAGACGAAATAGATTTCTCCTCGTCGAGTCGCGATGGCGATTCGTCCGTCTGGTAATGGCACCATCGATGATGCCTCGAGGTTAATCGTTTCTGGGATGGGGATGTCGACCAGTTTGTAGTATTCATTCTCTCGTTCAGAAGAGTTGCTACTGGCTGGTAACGACTCGGTTGGCCAGACCATATTTTCTGTCGGGTCACTTTTCGAGCAACCGAAGATTATGATTGCAAGAATAAGCGGCGTTCGCGTCGGATTCAGCAACGTTCGGTTACCAGTCATAATGCAAATCCAAGGAAGAAATATCTGTCGTCGGCAGGATGCGAACAATCAGTTCACGTTGGCCCGTTGATGATTCTCGAATGTACTGATCTTTTCGATCGAGAGGTGTGGCGATCTGGATCCGGAGTCGGCCGTCGACGACATAGCCATGCTTGCCTCGATCAATTTGTTGACCTATCGCAAGGCGAACCCAAATTGCTGGATTCGAAAACGGTGCGAAGTTGATGTTCCGGATAAGGGTGGATTCGGAGGGCGTGCTGTTGGATCTTGTGGCTCGAAATGATTCTGAAATGCGAATGGATTCAAAGTCGTAATGGAACGTCGGTAAGCGTGTGAATGGATCCACTGAGTAGCCGCGGAATTGAAACCCTGCCGCTTTGCCCGTTACCGAGGGCCACGGTGTATTGTCGGTTTTGAGTCGGGCAATTGTCGAGCCTTGGGGAAGGGTGATCACATCGGTACCAAGTGGCCCGATCTGGCCCATGCCCTGAATCGTCCAATGCGGTGCGACGTTTAAGAATCGTCCTTTCCAGATTTGTGCCAGACGATGCTGTTCCGCGTCAAAAGAAAAATTGCGTCGTTCGGGAAGTCCGATTGCTATCCCTCGATATCCGGCTTCGCGCAGCTTGCCACGATAGATGACCGGTTCACCTCCCACGATCAGTTCCAGCGATTGGCGATTAAGGCCTTCCGGATGTTTGGCCTGTTCGCCGTCGGATAGGTAACGCCAGATCGCGTCGATTTGACGAAATGCACTGCCATCCAAATCGGTGAAGAAACTGTTGCCTCCAGGCCAAGATTGTGGCATGCGTGTCTCGGGGCGATACTTGCCGGGATCCAGCATGTAACGATGGTACCAATCACGATTCAAACGTTTTGGCATGATGGTGAGATCAATGGCTTGCATGCCAATTGATTTGTGTCGATTGAAGGTGTGGCACGCGATGCACTGAAATCGACGTTTGTCCACCAATGTACGCCCCGTTGATTTGGCGTTCTCATCGGTATCAGTCTGCGGCGGAAGGGGGGACGGATTTCGATCCTGCTGAACCAACCAATTCGACAGTCCTTGCATGTTGGATCGGCCAAAATGTGGCATTCGCGTATCCATGTAAGGTCGGGCCACGGCCCGATTCACGAGAACTTCCTGTAACCAGCTTTCTTTTAGTTTGTCTCCCACACCGGTCAGTGAGGGTGGCAATCTCCCTTCATCTCCCATGTCTTTCACGTTCGATGTGAAAAATGCTTTGTGATTGTCGGTGGGGCCGCCTGTTTTTTCCCGTTGGTGGCAGGCGTAGCAGTCAAACTGACGAAACGTTAAGTCGATTTGTTCCGCAAGATTTGGCTGGGCACGATCGGGGGGTTGCAGCGAAATAATTGCGTGTTGCAACGCCTCTCGTTGCTCCGACGACAGATCATAATAAGGATATTCTCCACCGCGGGAGGAGGGCTTCGAGAGACAGCCGGTTGTTGACTCTGGCAATAGTTCATTCAAGGGAATGGCAGCGTTGCGTTTCGCCTGCGGTTGTAACCTGTGACATTCGTTGCAGCCGATCGAAAGGAACGCCTGTTTGCCCGCGATCGCTTCCGCTTGGTCAAGTTTCCAGGCATTCAGCGGCTCGACAGCTGGCTGCGCATTCTGCATTAGATGTTTCGGAATCCGTGATCGTTTGAGACCGGGAACCTGCCACTCGAGTTTCAATTCCGAGGCCTCGGCTCGTTGGAAATAACTCAAGGAAATCTCATGAAGCCCCTTGGATAATTTCATCTTTGCGGATCTTTGAATCGCCTGGTTACGGTTCGTTCTCGAGTTGCCATCGACAAGTAGGTTTCCGTCGATGAAAAGTTGAGCTCCGTCATCAGCTTTTAGGTGAAAGGTGAAAGTTCCGGCTTTTTCGATTCGAAGAAAACCATCGAATTGGATCGTGTAATTTGATGCTTGATGTGGCAAGTCAAGTGTGAAGTTGTCACACGTTCCGCTCCGAACCAACTCCAATGGTTTTTCGTCGTTGAGACTTTCACGGCGACCGTGAAAGACTGAATAGTTCAGTGGAGCTGGCAATCGTTTGGTACGGAGCAAATAATGCGCGATGTCGGATGCTTCGCGATCAGAAAGATTCATCTGTGGCATGCGGCCGCTGGCTCGAACTGCTAACGGGTTGGATAAAAAACCTTGCAGGCCGGAATGGGAATATTTTGAATCTAGTTTTGGGAAGGCTCGTGAGTGTTTCGGTGGTGCTTCCGTTTTGCGTAACGGCGCGTGGCAAGCAACGCAGCCGACCTGATGGTACAACTTTTCGCCGCGACTCACTGCGGCCAAGTCGGGAGTTGTTTCATGATAGGGATCGTTCACTAGAGATACCAAATAGTGAGTCAATTGTTTTGCTGTCTTAGCCCGCTTGTCAGCATTGAGATGTTTCAGCATGGCGGGCATGGTCGATCCCGGATGAAATGTTTCTGGATCGCTTACGAATTTCTCAATGAAAAACGGATTCGCTCGCTCTGCTAATTGCTTGAGATCGGGTGCGGTTTTTCCTTCAATCGACGAGTCCGCATCGGCAACGTGGCAACTGATACAGTTCAGCTCTTGGAGCAATAATAAGCCGTCGATTGACTGTGTGCTTTTATCAACTGAGTATCGGTCGAAAGCCGCAACGTACGGTGGACTTGCTGTCGAGGGTGCCACAAACAGGAGGCACAGAGATGTCGCGAGCGTCAGAGTAACAGGGTGACTGGCCTTCAAAATTTCATCTTTCGTTGCTGCGTTTTTGGGCGGTTGCCTGGAGGAAAGTTAAAGAAGCTTCGTCATCGTATTTTAGTCGCATATTGCAGAGCTCGGGAGATCATAATTGAGGCGGCCTGCCGAGAGCGAAGGGCTTTTCTTTTCCTTGGATTTGTGGCACCGCGGTCTTGCCGAAACAGCGATTGTTGTGGAAAAGCGGTTTGTTTTCTCGGCTGGCCTAGAAAATAAGTCAGTCGGCCCTTCGTGCGAGCCGATTGGATAATTGCCCATTCCGTTAGGATCAATGGTGATCGTGACGATGTTGAGATAGTGATACACAACCGAGCGTCAAAAGGACGGCTGAATTTGCCTTGCCGCTTTACCGAGATGAAATCTAATTGAGGTTTTGGTTTAATGAGAATAAGGTGGCAACGAAGCTGAATCTTCTCACGTCGGTGCATCCGCTCATTCGCACGGACTTCGTCGGCTGATTTCCCATCGTTGCTTCTTAGCTCCTGCGGTGCGTTTCGCTGACATGAGGAGAAGCGATTGGGATATTTCCTGTTTCGACGGTTTGGGAGCTGCAGATGACCGACGATCAGGCCGGTGAGACTCTTTTTCCTATTCGGAATAACACTGTTTTTGTTGCTAAACCGTAAAACTGAAACGATCGAAGATATTGAATTCGCCGATTTTGACTTGCTGTCCTGCCTTCGTGTGATTGTTCTGGCTGGTCACAGATAAAAAGACAACCGAGAGACACGTTTGATGGTCGATTTTGTTGGGGATGAGATTGCCATCTGGATTTTTTTGCCGGCTTGTCCAACGTCACGTGCTCAAGCAACGCGGTTTCCGTTGACAAGCGTTTTTACGCCATGAGATTCGTCAATACAATGATGATCGATTTGTCTAAGCATGTTTGCTGCGCCATTGGGTTCCTGGGGTTGCTGATCCCGTCGGCGCATGGACAGGGGATTCGCGAGTCTCATCCGAATCTGCTTGTCACTGTGTCTTCGAGGTTTGTTGAGGCAGGACTGACTCGCTCGCTTGATTATCAGCAGCAAGTGCGAGAATGCATTCTCGGCGCCCGTGTGACGGGGGAAGGGAAAACAACCGTTCAAATGAAGGCTGAGTTGGTCGCTGATCCACGGCGAGCGGCTATTCAGTTCAACGTATTGGGACGTACTGATTTGGAGACGATAGGGCGGCAGAAGCAAGTCACCGTTTGGGGAAAAGGTGTTACGAGATTCAATGCGACCAAGCCCGTCGTCTTTGACAAGTCTGGATTTGATGCGGGGATTTCTACGAGTCGAGCCCAATCCAACAATTGGCCGTGTCGGATTTCAGCCCCCCCGTTGCTCAAAAACTTTGCCTGGAATCGGATCGAACGTCAGCGTTCTGAGGCGAATTGTATTGTAGCTCGTCGCGCCGAACCAATGATCAATCAGCGAATTGATCAAGAAGTCGAATCGATCATTCAGTCGGCGAATGACGTTTACCAGCGTGAATTCCGTGATCCACTCACGCAAGTCGGTGCATTTCCTCGCCAATTGGCGATCAGTACTTCTGCAGACGATTTGAAAATTGTGATTTTGCAGGCCGCCGATGCCCAAACGGGAGCCCCGTCGCCCGCACCGCAGCCCGAAGTCAGCCAAGACATTGGGATCAGGTGTCATGAGACAGCATTTAATAACATGGCCGAATCACTCCTTGCGGGGAAGACGCTTACCGACGACCAATTTCGCACACAGGTTGGAAAGTACTTGACGATGGCTTCGTTACAGGCCTTCACGCCGAATACTTCGGAGAAACCTTGGGCGATTACCTTCTCCAAGAAGAAGCCGGTGCGGGTGGATTTTCAGGATGGAGGCTACAAACTTGTTATCGCTGGTGAACGTTGGAAATCGGGGCGACGCAGCTATCGAGCGAAAATGAATGTTTCTGTGATTTACCAGATCGATTTATCAAACGATCAGGTTCGATTGGTACGTAGTAAAGATCTTTTGATTGCCCCGCCCGGATTTGTCTCGGGGAAAAATCGTCTCACTCCAACGGCACTCAGTTTGCGTCGAGTGTTGCAGCGGAAGTTTGAGCAACTATTTCCTCCCGTCATTTATCCGGACAAACTTGTCGTACCCGGACCATGGAAGCAAGCGGGGCCCTTGCGGGTAACTCGCATTTCAGCGGTCGCTGGCTGGTTGCAGATGAGTTGGGCGATACGATCTTTGTTGTCGGACGGATTAGCGGATGGGAACTGAGCATGTTTACAGTAGAGAGGACTCCATGACGAATCGTCTGCCTTTTATCGCTTTGTTGGTTGTGAGTGGGGGAATGCTTACCTTGCCGTCTGCTGATGCGGCTCCGTTGTCTCAGCAGATTTTGCCGGCCGCAACGGATTTCAGTTTATCGATTACCAATGGGGAAAAATTCAACGAGCTTTTTGCGAGTACGGGTTTGGGCAGGTTGCTTTCAGATCCTGTAATGAAGCCTTTTCTCGATGATCTTCCACGACAACTCCGACAAGAAGCGACAGGGCATCCGCTGGCCGTTCTATGGATCGATTTGGGACTCAAAGCGGACGATCTTCGAGGCGTGTCGAATGCAGAAGCGTGTTGGGCTCTCGTCCAAAGTCAGGCGGGTCGGCCCTGTCGAGTCTTCATTGCGGATGTTACCGGTCGTCAGCAGGAGGTGAATCGATTGAAGCCGAAGATCGTGGCGGCCATGCGGCAACAGAACGCCCGAGAAAAGAAATTGACCGTAGCTGGTACGACACTGACCGTATATGAAATTCCAAGCGACGCGGATTCCGATACACGGAAACTAGTGTGGTTTCAACAAGACGATCGACTCGTGCTCGCGGACGATCTGTCGGTTGCCAAGACCGTCTTCAAGAATCTGACCGAACCCTCAAAAAAAGTTTTGGCCAATCAAAGCGGTTACCAGGCGGTGATCAAACAGTGTGAGGATCGGGCGAATGGGAGAATGCCGGATGCCGTGCTGTTTTTTAAGCCCGTCGATTTGGGTGAATCATTACGAGATCTTTCACCTGTCCAGGATGATCGAGCTGACGATGGATTTGCGATCGTTCGTAAACATAAATTTGATGCGATTTCAGCAGTTGGCTGTTTTCTTGTTGTGGGGGATGACGCATTTGATTTTCAGGCCCAAATCGCCATCCACGCGCCGCAACCTTGGTCAAAGGCAATGCGAATGGCCCGTTTTCCTAATGAGCAAATCAAGCTGCCTGAATTGGTGCGTGCGGATGTAGGGGGCGTGGTGATATTCAATGTCGACTTCTTGAATTTGGCGAAATACCTTGGTCCTCTGTTTGATGATGTTTATGGGGAGGGCGAAGAAGGGCTTTATGAGGATTTGAAAAATACCTTGTTGGAAGATCCAGACGGGCCACAAATTGATATTGATCGGGAAATCTTCGGACGTCTTTCGCCTCAAACAATTTTGCTTGCCCGTGACGAGCTACCTGTAACGCCGGATTCGGGCCAGCGATTGATTGCGTTTTCAACGCCCGATGAAGCTGCTTTGCAGGCGGTTGTTGAGAAAGTGTTTGAAGCGGATCCGAATTCTGAGGCAAAAAAGGTTGCTGGTGTTGATGCGTTTTTCTCCTATTTGGAAGACGATTCAGAGGAATTCGGCGAGGTTTCAGAGGTTGCTGGAGAGGATCGAATCTTGAGCTTCATTACCTGTGTTGCGAATGGCCAATTGATGTTTGCGACGGATACGAAGATACTCGAAGATGCGTTGAAACCAGGCAAGCCAATGGCGGACAACGCTGAATACAAAGCCCTTGATTCGCACCTCGATCGACTAGGCGATCAAAGATGCGTCGAGTACTTCGGGAAACTCCAGGAGTTGCTGGAAGTCAATTACGAATTGTCGAGGCAGGGGAAGAAGCCCAGCAGTGCAAAGTCGTTTAAAGGCTTGTTGAATAACATTGCCGCCGGCGAACCCCCCGAACTTGAGGAGCTTACATTCGATGGATCGAAATTGCCAGATTTTGCATTGATACGGAAGTACTTGGGGATTGCTGAGCTGGTCGGCATCACAACCGATGGTGGTTGGTATCTAGAAGGTGTTGTTGAAAAGCAGCCGTGACGCCCGCTGGGAAGACTGGCGAGATGTCGATTATTCAGGTGAGTTTGGAAGCCGCCGTTGACGATGAAAAAATCAATTACACAGCAGATCATCGATGCCTATGGACGGGTATTTGCCCCCTGCCGATCGCTGGTGCTTGCGCTGGTTTTGTTGCTGACGGTCGTCTCATGCTATGGCCTAACGCAACTTAAATTCGACGACGATGTGATCAAGCTATTTGTTGGGAGGGAGTCGAACGACCTAGGGATCGCGACTCGTACCGATCAAGCTGTTCTAGTGATGCTGGAGGCCGACGAACTCTTCACGCCCCAATCGCTCAAGATTCTCTGGGAGACTAGCGAAGAATTGAAGCAAGTAGAGGGAGTTGTCGGCGTTGTATCGCTATATGATCTCCGGACACCGAAAAAGATCGGACGTCGCAGAACGTTTTCACGCGTTATTCCACCGCCCGATGCTGAGCTTGATCGGATCAGTCGGGCAAAGCAAGAAGCAATAAAACATCCGATGGCTAGGGAGCAATTAATCTCCGCTGACGGAAATGAGACGTTGATCGTTTTGGAAGTGGATTCCGAGTTGACGACCAGTCGGCAATTGAAGGCGCTCCTGAATCGCATTGATGAAGTACTGGTGTCGAACACTCGCGACTCATCTGTCACCACCACATTGACTGGTGTTCCCGCCATACGAGTTGAACTTGCAGAGTCAACGGTACGCGACGAACTGGTGTTCAATGTTGCTGGTCCATTGGTTGCGATAGCGATTGCCTTCGTGATTTTTCGTCGTAAAGCTTCGGTTGTCATTGTTGTGCTCGGCGCTGTCACTGGAGTCGTCTGGACGATTGGAGTCATGGGGTTGATTGGTGAGGCGATCAATCCGATCAACGCGGTGGTGGCACCCTTGGCACTTACAATTGGACTGACGGATTCGGTTCACATGTTGATGCACATGCGCGAAGATCGGCTGAATGGAAAAAGCCGTCTTGATGCGGCGACGCACTCTATCTCGACGGTTGGTTTTCCAAGTGCGATGACCTCGATTACGTCGGCAGTTGGTTTTGTCTCTTTGGGGATTGCGGAACTTGACGTATTGGCGAAGTTCGGACTTTCTTCCGCACTGGCGGTAGTCTTGGCATTTATATCCGTGATGACGGTGGTTCCCCTGCTCGGTAGCAGTTTCTTGGGCGATCACATTCAGCTCCGTAAGAAAACGGTCAATCAGGACGCCGTCGTCCATGACCCGTGGCATATTCGAATCGTGGCGTTGGCTGTCGAACATCGCCGCGTTGTGTTATTCATGAGTGTTATCGTCACGGCGACTGCATTGTATATCGGGATTGGCGTTCGGACTGATCCTCGCGTTGTCAACGGACTACCGACGTCGGGATCTGTACGGAGTGCGTTTCAAGAGGTTGAGCAGAAATTTGGTGGGAGTTTGCCTCTCGTTGTAACGGTGAGTTGGGGCGAAGATACCGAACCCAGTGCGGCGGAGGTCTATGCCGCGATCTCTGACGTTCATCAGTTGGTAGAAGGGTACGCAATTACAGGACCACCGCTTTCTCTGGTGAATCTTTATCAATCGATGTCACAGAAGGATCGGAAGCCCAAGTCTCTCTTTCAGCAGCTTGCAAAAGTACCCGCAGAGCAGAGGAAGATCTTCTTTGACCGCGATGCGAGAGAAGCTTTGGTCGTGGCTCGTGCTCAAGATGCAGGTGGTCGCGCCATTAATGCGATGATTACCGAATTAGAAGATCAATTTGTCCTATTGGGATCAGAACATCCGGGCTTCCAATTCAAGATGGGTGATACGGTGCTTGAAGGGATTCGTGCCACCACTTTCATCGTGCAGGACCTGGGCAAAAGCCTCCTGTTGGCCGTTCCGCTGACACTGGTCGTCATTGTTATCGCGCTGCGGTCATTCCGGTCGGGGGTCGTTGCTCTATTGCCAAATATATTTCCGATGGCCGCCTTGGCCGCGACGATGGTGATTTTAGGACAAAGCATTACCTTGACGGGGGCCGCCGTCTTCGTGATGTGTTTTGGAATTGCTGTCGATGATACGATCCACGCCATCACCGCTTTTGACCGCAGGCGAGCGGCAGGAGAGTCCATTCCTCATGCGATTGTGAACGCTTATCGCGATCTGGGTGACGCCGTCTTGTCGACCACCGCAATTCTGATTGGCGGTTTGGGGGTTGTCATGCTTGGACAGTCTCACTTCACTCGCATGTTCGGCGCGATGTTCTGCATTGGCCTGGTCTGGGCCGTCATCGGTGATCTGTTTATCTTGCCCGCTGTACTCGCGTGTGTGAGTAAACGGGACGCAAAATTGACCGACGCTGATTAGGCGAATCTGAGTCCACGTTGATAGTCGATAGGGTTGTGACGGACTTGATTGTCACTGCCAGGTAGTTTGCGGCTCAAATGGGTACATCGGCCGCCGGCGTTGATGCAGCTTCTGTTGTGAAAGGTCCGCGCTGGTGCAACCTCGTGTATTGACGCGGATAAATGAGTCGCAGACTTCCTGGTAGGCGGCAATCGGTGCGTTGACGCCTTTCGCGACCAAGACCTGAAAAACGCGAGGGTCGATCTGAAAGCTGGTCAATTGTTCTAGGCTAAATGGGACCATTCGCTTTGACGTAAGCATGATTGTTGCTTGGGGTGCGTTGCACCTGACGATAGCCGTTGCACCTTGATCAAACTGTACGATACCTCCGTGCCGCGGACGACTTTCACGGAAGCGACCATCGTGCAGCGAGACGATGTCCACAAGCAGCTCAATCGGTGCGCCGTGGAACTCATCGCTTTTTCCACCAATCATCATTCTCGTACTGCCGCCCACGCCTGTTGCGTTACCGATGCTTACTGCCTCAGGGTCATAGATGCAGCAGAAAAATGGTTCAATTTGCTGCCGCAGCAACTCGGCAAGCAAATCAGTCCCATCTGCGGCAGAGCCCGCGCCCACATTGTCTCCCATGTCTAAGAGACAGGTTCGTTGTGTCGTTTGCGTTTTGCATTGTCCGACTGCTTCAGCAACACTCAACAGTTTGCCACGCATTTGATCGCGTCTTGTCCAAATTTCATCCGCTAAGTCGTCCGCTAACTGTGCTGCTAATTCGTGGTCATTATCCGTGATTACGATCGTCGCAGTTCCCATTTCAGCGACGTCCGCGTAAGGGAAGCCTAGCAGAACGCTGTTTGATAAGACTTTGTTTCGCGTCAGTTGCTGATCGGCATATTGATAGATTGGTGTGAGATGTGGATCTGATGTGCATTGCCGATCAATGTTGATGATTAGAGGCGGAAAGGAAGCAGCCATGGTGGGGGAAACTTCCCCTCGCACGGTTGCTGACATTAGATTTGCTGCTTCTCTGCCGCGGGCTTGCTGATCGAGATGAGGGTTGGTGCGGTAGCCGATTAAGGCGGTGCAATTGCTCACCATTTGCATTGAAAGGTTCGCGTGAGCATCGATTGTGCCGATGATCGGGATTTGGGGTCCAAGTTGCTTTCGTAAGTCACAGAGCAGATAACCGTCTACGTCGGGAACGGTTTGGCTGACGGCGGCGCCGTGGCAAGCGACGAGTAACCCAGCCAGGGGACCAGCTGCAGATAGACTTCCCCTCACCTCGTTGATGAGCGACGCCCAGGTGTCCCCCGTGATCGTTCCGGAGGGAGTGGCGCGGAAGGCCACGATTGGCACGGCTTCTAAAAAATGGTCCGCCGCAATTCCCTGCAAGAAGCCACCCACTTCGTGGTGACTCTTGATAAACTGTTCCAGGATTGACTCGCCATGCAAGAACAGGTCGTCCTGGAAGTCGGTCAGAGAAGTTGACTTTGGTGCGAATGTGTTTGACTCATGAAGAAGAGAGAGGATACCGATTCGCATGGCATTGCTTGTGTTGAAGGGGGCGGATGCAATAAAACAACTATCGTAACGCATTCTGAGCGATGTGTTCTGGAGATGAAAGTAATCTCCACCCATTTTGCCCTCCATGAACGCTATTCATTAACCTTGATAGAGAAAGTGGAACACGATGGCCGCTTCCTTCCAAAGGATGAGAGATTGGTTATACGCAGCAGTTGTCTGTGACGCATTAGATTCGATAGGTTTGCGGCATCAATCGCCGCGCGTACCCATGCCGCCGCAAACCTGTGGACAGCAGGTGCTCGTGGGACGCTGTAAAACGACCCTCTGGGAAGATCTTCAGGCGGAAGACCCTTCCCCTTACGAACTTGAACTCCGCGCGGTTGACGAGTGTCAGCCGGATGATGTCTTTATCGCAGCGACAAACCAATCGTCTTCCTCTGGCATCTGGGGTGAGTTGCTTACAACTGCCGCGATCAACGGAGGATGTGTTGGCGCCGTGACTGACGGCGCCGTGAGGGATGTCACAAAGATCGAAGAGATGAATTTTCCTGTGTTTGCGACGACGACGTGTGTTTATGACAGTTTGCACCGGCAGCGTGTGGTGGATCTGAATTTACCCGTGGACATTGGTGGAGTCATATTTTCGCCGGGTGATTTGCTGATTGCTGATCGAGATGGCATGGTGGTGGTACCTCAAGCTGTCGAAGATGAAGTGATTCAACGAGCGTTCGAAAAAGTTGAAGGTGAAAACGCCACTCGTATCGCAATTAAGAAAGGGATGAAGGCCACCGAGGCCTATCAGGCTTTTGGTGTTTTGTAACGATGCTAAATTGGAACGTTGATTTTTGATCAAGACGCCCGGTAAGCAAAGTTTTCTCGCAAGGAATGAACCGAAGTTTGGGGCGGGTCAGAAATGGTTCGTCTCAAATCGGTCTCGTAAGTCGTCTCTGATCGACGAATGCTGCAACACTTTGCTCAGAGTTCGCGACTTAATTCGCTCGTATCGCGAAAGCTAACCGTTAATGGGTTTCGTCCGATTTCCCGCCGGATAATCTGGCGAACTGAAACGCCACGGTGAGCAACCCAATGACGGCAAGTAGAGTCTTCGTTTGTTCGAACGGTGTCCGCCCCCACAAGTTTTGCCAATCGATTCGCATGTTGTCAGCAGAGGAAGGACCGTTCGATGCTCCGTTCGATGCTATTGGGTTGACAGTTGGCTGACTGTTTTGAGTCGGCGTTTGATTTGATCGACTGAAAGGAGTTTTCCGAGTGAAAGTTGGTTGAGTGATTTGGCCAATGTCTTGCCGCGGAGCAGGATTGCCGATCACCTTGTCTGGAGAAGGAAGACGGCGGGTGTCAGAATGAAACGTCGTAACCTCCTTCGACGCTGGTTCCCAAGCTTGTCTCCCTGATTCTAGCGATTGATTGAGGGCTGGCGCCGTCGCGACTTGGGCTTGCTCCTGCTGCGTCGCTGGCGGCGGCCAAATGTCGATCAGAAAGGATCTCACTCGCGTGCTTTGGCTACCCGAGGTTGTACCGTCTCCCGCGCCGAACAACACCCCGGCTAACTCTTGACGATCGTTTAGAATCGGCCCGCCTGAATCTCCCTCGCGCGCCTGCGCCGCTACTTCGACCATTTCGTAGGGAAAGTTGGGGCCGGGAGCAACGTACTGCGTACACCTGGCCCTGACCGATCGGTAGGCTCCCCCGCCATAGCCGGCAATCGTTAACGCATCGCCCGGTTGAGGGGGCATCGATGCAATTCGGATCGGTGTCGCGTAGGGGCGCCAAATCAGTAACGCGGCCAAGTCCCAATCTTTATCGGTCTTGAGAACCGTGGCTGCAGAGCGAAAACCGTCGGGAAACACCACCTCAATTTCGCCCGTTGCATCTCGTACAACGTGCCAGTTTGTCACAACCAATCCATGATTTGGATCAGTCGCAACCAGCGTGCCAGAACCCGCTGAGGTGGCACCGGCCTCAGCGGCAAAAATCCGCACAACCGCCGGGTGGGGGCTGCTGTGACGAGTCGATTGTTGAGCAGATGGCGGCCAGGAGGGATAGGGGCCCGTCGCGTGGGCGACAAGCACGCAGCCACCGAGGTGAAGTAGGCTGACGAAAAAGGCACCAATGATTGAGAGTCGACGATTCACGGTTGATGGGTCTCGCGATTCCATCTTGATCACTGGAGATAGGAAAGGGTTGTTTCGGTCGTTTTGCACTGCCCCGTCATCAACGATCGGTTGTCAAATGGTCCTATCTCCAATTGAGTTACCTGCGGCCGACTCATCGGATTATCAGAAACCACCCCTACCGTCGGATTAGTTTTCCGAGGTTTTCTTCGATGTGTTAATTCAGCTGCGTGGATCGGCCAGTTCAGAGTCGAAAGAGTTTCAAAGCAATCTAATCTGAACTTTTTCGAATCAATCTGTGCGGGTCGTTACTGCGAACGGTTGCGGAATTCAGCAACGGAAAACCGATCCGTAAATGACGAATGTTCCAGAGCTGATCGGGTCTTGGCTCTGCACTTCGAGAATGCTTTATTCCGACGTCGAAGGGGCTGGTGCTTGTGGGGATTTGGACGAGACGCTTGATCTACCTTGCAGTCGCGTTGTCCGTAGTAGCGCTGGGGCTGAGTCTCCGTCGCTATAACGAAATCCTACCTGATTTATTCGGCTTGTACGTTGGCGACGCGCTGTGGGCGCTGATGGTGTTTCTGGGGATAGGTGTTTTTATTCCAAATCGTTCAACGTTCCAGCGTGGTTTGATCGCGATCACTTTTGCCTATGCGATTGAGTTGAGTCAGTTTTACCATGCGCCGTGGATCGATTCATTGCGTCGCACGACCCTTGGCGGGCTCGTGCTTGGTTTTGGTGTTCTCTGGACTGACTTTGTCTGCTACGCAGCAGGCGTTATTGTCGGAATGCTTGCCGATCGATGGGCGTGGTCCAAAGCGATCGGATCTCCGCCCCTGGATCGCTCAAGTCGTTGATCGAACGAATTGATTGGAAGTGGAAGATTGGGTTCGAGACAACGATCCGAACTCATCATAGGCCAAGATATCTGTTGCGGCCTGCTGTAAGCGCAGCAAGTTTGCGATCGGCCACGGAACGTTTCAGCATCCAGAATCCGCAATCGGGGTGAATCCATCTCACCCTGTTTTCGCCGAGCACTTTTTCTGCATCCTCAATGCGGCGGCAGATTTCATCGGCCGTCTCAATCTGATTGATTTTGATATCGACCACTCCCAACCCAATTGCGATTCGCTTATCGATCTGTGCGAGCGCTTCGAGATCATTGTCGGGGCGATGGGCTAACTCGAGTACCAAATGGTCGCATCGCAAGTTGTTGAGGAAATCCAGCAGTTGTTGCCAGCTGCCCGATTGAATCGTTTGTCCACCGTAGTTGCCAAAACAAAAGTGAACAGCTGTTTCCACATGCTCATCAACAGCATCAAGAATTGTATTGATAGCGGCAGAAGCAAGTGGCCCATCGTTGGGATTGCCCGGGATATTCGCTTCGTCCACTTGGAGACACGCGCACGGTAGTTGAGATACCTGCACCGCAAGGATCTCGGCGATGGCCATCGTCAGTTGCTCGAAATCGTGGTAATGATTGTCGAGCAGCGTGCGGGATAGCATATAGGGACTAGTGACGGTGAACTTAAAGGGGCCTCCAGCCACCTCTGCTGCGCGAGAACAGTCGTCGTGAAGATTCAGTGAACCCTCGTCGAGAGCACCACTGACTACAGCGGCGGGTTTGGCTCGAAATGCCATTTCCTGCTTTTGTTGAAACTTCAACGTGTCCGATCTCCCCACGGCTGTGCTCGTTCCACCTAACTTGCCTGTGAAGTAATCGATCATGCCGTTGGTGTCAGGATGATTGTGATCGAAACGGTACAATTCACCGTCCGTTGGCAGGTCGATGCCAAGCTGCCGCTGGGTGTCAAAGATCACTCGGGTGGCGTCTATCACCGCTTGCTGACTCGGTGCCAGTAGGAGCCAATCGGGGATTGGGTACGAACCTACTGTTGTGGTGAGAATTCGGGGAGAATTCGGTATGGACTGAGTCATCATAATGCTGTTTTCACTCTTGGTAACTTTTGCTGTTGGAAAGCGACTTGCATCCGGCTGCCGCATTGGAAGCAGGTTGCTGTTTTTTAAAATGGCAACGTCTCATCCCGAAATGACTCAATTAGGCTACTGAAGTGCCGCGTGATCGTCTTGGACAGAGAGCCGCATGGGTGGTACATTTTGACCATGCTCAAAGCTACGTATGAAAAAATACAGCATGATTTCTTCCGGCAGCAACCGTTAGCTGAATCGTTGATACGACTCTTCGATGCTCTTCCACAGACCTATTTTTTCCTCAAGGATCAAGACAGTCGCTACATCAAAGTGAATCGACTGTTTCTGGAAAACCATGGTCTTAGTCATGAATCTGAGGCAATTGGCAAATCCGATTATGATTTGCACCCTCCGCTACTTGCCAAAGCCTATGTGGCTGAGGACGATCGCGTCATGTCGAGTCGACAGCCATTGGTCGGACAGATCTGGTTGGTCCTTCATCGTCGTCGAACGCCACGCTGGTATGTATCGAATAAGACTCCACTGTTTAATGGAGGGCAACGGGTTAATGGAGGGCAACGGGTTGTCGGTTTGATCGGTGCCATGTACCGAATTGAACAACAGGACGAATTAGAGCAGTATCTGTGTGAAATTTTACCTGCGGCAAGGTTTATCGAAAGGAATTATGAGAGTTCTGTCTCCATGTCGGAAATGGCAGCATTGACGGGCCTTTCATCGACGCACTTCAACCGGCGCTTTCGCAAACTGCTTCGAATGACGCCGATGCAATATCTGCGTAGTATTCGCGTTCAAGCAGCACAGAAGCTGCTCACCACGACTTCGCGTTCGCTTGCCCAGATTGCTGCCAACGTGGGATATGTCGACCAAAGCCATTTGACGAAGCGATTTCGCGAGGTCACGGGTATCACACCGGCCGCCTATCGGCGGCAATTTGTTCGAGCCAAGGACTGATATTTTTCGTCGATCGAGATCTTTGGGTTGTTAAGCTAGTTGTGATCGAAGTAGTACGCTTTTGCTTTTGTTATGATTCGTGACAGGGCGAATCGATGAGGCTGGCGGAAGCCCTGGCCGTGGAGGAGATAGTGACGGATACTGGAAGAACAGATGTCGGCGGCCACCGAATGAATTGGGTGGAAAGTGGGATTAGAAAAGGCAAAATGATCGGTTTTAAATCTGGGTTTTTCATCTTGCTCCTGCTTGGTAGCACAGTCTCGGCCGCGACTCCCCCCATTACCGCCTTGGTCTTCAGCCCCAACGGTGAGTCGGTCGTGGCGGCGAGTCAATCGGGGTTGCAAATCCTCGATTGGCCCAGCTTGCGCCGGGAAAAGACGATCAACACTTCCTTAGCAAATCTGCATCGCCTTTGTTTTTCACCCGATGGGAATCGATTGCCTGTCGGCGGGGGACAACCGGCAGAGAGTGGCAATGTCGAAATTCTTGCTTGGCCCTCGGGCGAACTGGAAACAAGCTTTGACCCTCAATCAGATTCGGTTACGTCCGTTGTTTGGAAAGACAACTCGCGTCTGCTGGCCGCAAGTCTTGATCGTGATATTCTCATGCTGAATACCCAGAATGTAGATTTCCAACGACGTTACTCGGGGCACTCCCAAGGTGTGTCAGCCTTGTGTCTCTTGAAGGATGGAAAGACACTTTTGAGTGCCGGCACCGATCAATCGGTGCGCGTCTGGGATTGTTCGACGGCTGCATTGGTTTGTAGCCTGAACCAACATTTGGCCGCCGCGGACCGCACGATTCGCTTTTGGCAACCCACGATCGGTCGTATGATGCGCTCCATTCGATTGACTGCCGAGCGACTTGATATTGTTTGGTTCAAGGATGGTTCTCGGATTGTGGCTGCTTGCGTGGACGGACGCATTCGCGTGATTCATCCAGAAAACGTGATGGTGACAGGTGGTCTTGCCGCCATCGACGGTTGGGCATGTGCGGTTGCCATTCACCCAACGGACCCAAGTCTGATGGTTGGTGGAACCGACGGAGCGATGCGCTGCATTCAACTCAGCACAGCGAAAAAAAATGTTTCGGAGCGTCGTTGATTTGAGTTTTCGGTGCGGAACCTTTTCCCTATTTCGGTGTAATGTCCACTCGCACCGCTGCTTTGGGAAATTAATGGAGTTCTTCAGAATGTCAGCGGCCTAGGGTCAAACCATGGGTGAATGATTCTTTTACCAAACGAATCCTCCAGTTTTAAATCATTCCCGATTGATCTCTTCATTGAAGCATGGCGAAATAGGATAGACGAGAATACGATGGAATTCCTGCTCGAGTCAGACTTTGTGTTTCTTAACCACGGATCGTTCGGCGCTTGTCCTCAAAAAGTGCATCAAGAATACCAGCGTATTCAGCTTCAACTCGAATCTCAGCCTGTTCGATTCATGCAGCAGGAATTGCAGCCGCTTTTAACAGCGGCTCGCGGGGCATTAGCTGATTTTGTGGGTGCTGACCACGATGAACTTGTGTTTGTTTCTAATCCCACTTACGCAGTCAACGAAATCGCCCGTTCGCTGCAGCTTGATCCGGGTGACGAAGTGTTGGTTTCTGATCAGGAATACGGAGCCTGTCATAACGCGTGGCGATTCATGTCGCAGAAGCGGGGTTTTTCGATTGTCGAGCAGTCGATCGTGTTGCCTGTCGCATCAAATGAAGAAATCGTTGACCAATTTTGGGAGGGGATCACTGATCAGACGAGAGTTGTTTTTCTGAGTCACATCACGTCGCCTACGGCGCTAACGATTCCCGTTGCTGAGATTTGTCGACGAGCTCGCGAACGACGGATCATAACCGTGATCGACGGCGCGCACGCTCCTGGTCAAATCGATATCGATCTTAAAGAAGTCGGTGCCGATTTTTATACGGGCACGTGTCATAAGTGGTTGTCCGCTCCCAAAGGAGCTGCATTTCTGTATGCTCGTCGAGAAATACAGCCGCAAATCGAACCGTTGATTGTCGGATGGGGCTGGGGGACGGAACAACGAACGGTCAACAGCGGAAACGATTTCGCTGACTACCACGAGTGGTTGGGTACAAACGACCCATCCGCTTATTTGACCGTGCCAAAAGCGATTGAGTTTCAACGGCAAAACTCATGGAACTCAGTTCGGCAGCGTTGTCATCAACTGGCAATTCAGGCGGTCGACATTGCGAGTCAGACCCCTGGGCTTGCCAGAGTGCATTCCAACGAATTTTTTCAACAAATGGCATTGATCGAGGTGACTCAGAAACTGGATGACCCTGACCGACTCAAACGCCAGTTGTTTGAGATGAAAATCGAGGTGCCGATCATTCGATGGAAGGATCGAGTGTTTGTGCGGGTTTCGATCGCAGCCTATAACACGCTTGCTGATGTGCAGCAATTGCTCAAGGCTTTAGAGAAGCTGATTTAGTGGCGGGAAGTTGCTGCGGACCGAGCAATCGTCCGTAATCAGTCGGGGCAAGGTTCACTCTTCGAGGGTCAGCTCCGCGCGGTGGCTGCGCCGACGTAGCCAATTGATGGAACGCAAGATTGGTCGCCGACTGACGAGCCAACGCTCCAGTCGGAATTTCCCGGGAAAATCCATGAGCATGATTCCGAGGAAAATGGATAGGAGTCCTTGGCCCGGCAGGATGAGCATCGCAATGCCCATCCCGAGGAGTATCAATCCGACCATGTTTTTGGCGACGATTAGCAGGGCGCGCATTGGAAACGGTTGATTCGACCCCACGGA
The DNA here is from genome assembly GCA_029243025.1 of Pirellulaceae bacterium. Taxonomy (NCBI): domain Bacteria; kingdom Pseudomonadati; phylum Planctomycetota; class Planctomycetia; order Pirellulales; family Pirellulaceae; species Pirellulaceae bacterium. The sequence goes on from JAQWSU010000050.1 coordinate 22,081, forward strand.
ATTAGGGCGTCGTGATTGGGCGAAGTAGTCGTTCGGAATCCGAGCCACGATGATCGGGATCAACACCAGGCTTGCGACGAACATCAGCACGGAAACGGTCGCTAATGCTCCGAGTTCGGTTTGATGAGATTGTATCCACTGAATCCAGTCATTCATGTGTGCTTACCGTCAATTCAAATTCCGCCGACCAAACTTGAAGTTGTTGCCTACAAGAGTATCCGTTAAGTTCGCTAACGCCAACCGCTCGGGCCGGGATTCAGTCCGGCGATGACAACCGATTTGCTTCGGTTGATTCCATCTGTTTTGTTTGGGTAATGCAATTGCAGGGAGTAAGGAAATGAAACGTCACCCTTTGCTACACAAAGAAATGCAACGGATTGTGTTGCGGCGAGAACAAGCCTGTACTCCAGCAAGGAGGTGCACTGTTTGTTGGTTTGAACTCTTGGATTCGAAGGTGAATGTGTTCTGCTGGCTTCGCCCCGATTAGTCTTTTTGAGAAATCACGGTGATTAGCGTCCTTGTAACGACTACGGAACGCAACAATGTGACTTCCTTGCATGGGCAGCGCCCGCGGCCAGTGATTTCGATGTCTGTCCAGGATAAGTGACCGCAGCCTGTTGGTTAATGCTATGATGTCAGGCTCGTTTGCGACGCTTGTTGATTCGCGTTGAGCGTCGTTGTGAGGATCGACGGAAGTAATCGCTGAGGCTGACATGTTTTGGAATTTGTTCACGGAAGTTTCTCGGAAACGTCACCGACGGCGCTATGGTTTTCAGTGTTTGGAAACTCGCTCATTGTTGGTAGCAGATCCGATGATTACGGAATGGATGGCAAGCAATCGACAATCTTTAGACGACGGTAATGGTCGCTCTTCGGATTGGATCGAAATCTTCAATGCAGGTAATGAAGCGGCCGACCTGTCGGGCTGGTTCTTGACCGATGACTTGGAAGTGTTGGACCGTTGGCGTTTCCCTTCCGTTCGGATTGAACCGAAGGAATACTTGATTCTGTTTGCTTCGGCGGATGACGTAATTGATCAGGCTGGCTCCATTCATACAAACTTCAAGCTGGCATCCAAGGGTGAGTCTTTGGCGTTTATTCGTCCGGATGGGACCATTGTTCAGCAGTTTGAGTTTGCCCAACAGTCTGCTGACATTTCCTCTGGTTTGGCGATGCCCGGTTTTGATGGAGTTGGTTTCTTTTCACCGCCGACGCCAGGTGCGGCAAACGGGCTTGGATACGCGGGTGTCACGGAAAGCCGCGTTGTGGCCTCGGCGGAAAGCGGAGTTTTTGCAGAATCAATCCGCGTTGAATTGTCATCGTCCAGCGAAACGGGAACGATTCGATACACGCTTGATGGTTCCCTTCCGAATGCTGCGTCTGCGAAATACAGTGGACCGATTGAGATCCGTCAATCGCTTCAAATCCGCGCTCGTGTGCTGGAAGTGGGACGCATTCTGGGGCCAACGACAACGAAAAGCTTTGTCAAAATGGATGCCGAAGTCGCTGCCTATTCGTCGGAATTGCCCGTCATGGTAATTGATAACTTTGGAGCGGGTGACCTACCGAACACGGGTTGGAATCAAACGAATACCGGTATCCGACAATTGCCTCGTCAAGCCGCAAATTTGATGCTATTCGAAACGGAGAACGCCAATGTGAGGTTGGAAACCAACGCCGACCTCTCTTCTCGGATTGGAATTCGGGTGCGAGGCGCGTTCTCATCGTCATTTGCAGAGCCTGGCTTGTCCTTGGAAGCCTGGAGCGACGGTGCGGACGTGGATGTCGACATCTCACCGCTGGGAATCGCGGCTGACTCTGATTGGGTGTTGTACGCGCCCAATCCTCAGTATGACGAAACCTTGATTGATAATTCCTTCTTGTTCGAAATCAGCAATCAGATGGGACAGTGGGCCCCCGACGTTCGGTACGTGGAGACCTTCGTGAATACGAACGGTGGGGAACTCACGATGGATGATCATGTTGGGTTATACGTGATTACTGAAAAAGTAAAACGCACAAAAGATCGGATCGACTTCAATGAGTTTGCCAGCGACGCTTCGAGTGGCGGTTGGATATTAGACATCAATCGTCTTGATCCGATTGCTTTGGATGGAACGCGACCCAGGAATTTTCATACGTCAGGACCGGATGGTACGTTGCAAACGCGACGGGATTTGTCCAGCGGTTCCAGTCGCGGAGATGATATCCCTCGGCAGCAAAACGCTTACATCAACTACGATGATCCCAGTGGACTAACAATCAATCCTGGTCAGAGGGATGCGATTGCCGCTTGGTTCGATGAGATGGAGGCCGTGTTATTTGGTCGAGCGGATGGTGTGACATGGAATGACCCAGTGCACGGGTATCCCAAATACATCGACGTTGATAATTTTATTGACTACTTTATTCTCAACGATATCTCGCACAACGGTGACGGTTTATTGATCTCCATGTGGGTCTACAATCCCGATCCGAGTGGCGGTGGGAAACTTAGGTTTGGACCGATTTGGGATGCGGATCTCGGTAGCTATACGGGTACGCCGTCGGCTGAATTGATGCGGCGAACCGACCGACTTTGGTATGGGCGTATGTTTGAGGATCCAAATTTTGTCATGCGATACACCGAACGCTGGCAGGATCTACGACGCACTGTGCTCAGTGATGCGAACATGGCAACTGTAATCGACCAATTTCACGTCAAAATTGGTGACCAAGCTGCTGTAAGGGATGGTGTCAGAAATTGGTCCGTTCGATTGAGTCGCATGCGGAAATGGCTTGGGGAACGCGCGGCGGCAATTGATCAGTTATTCGTGCCCGCACCGATCTTGAATCAGCAGGGGGGGCAGGTTCCCGCTGGATTTGAGCTGAAGATGCGTTCGGAACAAGGAACCGTTTACTATACTTTCGACGGTACCGATCCACGTACCGAAAATGGGGATGTTGCGGCAAATGCTCGTGCGATTGGAACCGAGTTAGTATCGCTGTTGCCCGCCTCTGCAATGGCCCATTCTTTGGTGCCTGATGTGGCAATTGATGAATTGATTGGTGCTAATTGGATTGCATCGGATTTCGTTGAAGGTGCCGCGGGCGAAACATGGATTGCAGGTCCCACAGGAATCGGTTTTGATGACCGTGGTACCTATGATGAAATGATTGGGACCGACCTGGGGGTTTTCAAGACTCCCTCTGTCTACGTGCGAATACCGTTCGAAGTGAGTGCCGATCAGCTTGCCCGTGTCGAAGGTCTGATGTTGCAGATGCAGTATGACGATGGTTTCGTTGCCTACTTGAACGGTATCGAAGTCGCGCGGAGCAATGTTCCGGGCGTTGTTGGTCAGCCGGTACCCATTGACGTACGGGCAGATCGTTCGCATCGTGCACGTAGTAATCAATTCGAATCCTTTGCGATTGATAATACGGCACTTAAGTTGGGGACCAATTATTTAGTGCTTCAGGGTTTGAATCGATCAAGGACGGGCGGGGATTTATTGATACGTCCTGTCGTGGACGGCGTCGCGGTGATTTCGCCGCCCATTGTCATTGATGCGCCAACGACCGTGATTGCTCGGACAAGACATGAGGGTGAGTGGAGTGGTCGTGTGGTTGCTGAGTTCGAAGTGCCGCCGACTATTTCTGATGATCTGAATGGAGATGGGCAAATTACCGCCGCCGATATTGATCTGTTTTGTGCTGCAATTCACGACGGAGACCAGCGATTCGATTTTACCGATGACGGGGAGTTGGAATTCTACGACTTGGAATTCTACGTGCGGCAACGTCTAGGGACTAACTTTGGTGATGCCAACTTGGACGGGCTATTCGATTCCAGTGATCTGGTCGCTGTGTTTCAAGCAGGGCTTTATGAGGATGATTTGCCGGGCAATGCAGGTTGGGCGACGGGTGATTGGAACTGCGATGGTGAATTTGATAGCTCGGACTTGGTTGTCGCATTCTTGCAAGCCGGATTCGTAGCGCCGAACGGCGTCCCGGTAGAATTCACCCGATAACAGTCTCTCCTGGTGTCATTTATTTCATGGATTCGTCGACTCCGCAATCAGGGATTCGAAGGAAGAGGATTATAGATGGCGTACTTCGGAAGCGTGATCTTTTTGTTAAGCCTGACACTGGCCTTGGTAAACCCCGTATCGACTCACGCGAGTGATGATCCTATCAAGGTCTTCATTCTTGCTGGGCAGTCCAACATGGAAGGCTATGGGATGCTTCCTAGCCTTGAATATTTGGGGCGGGATCAGACCTTTGGCCACCTGCTGAAGGAACTGAAACGCAAAGACGGCACATGGGCCGTCCGCGATGATGTGACGGTGTGCTGGAAAAAAAATGCGAATCAACGTTTTCATGGCCCGTTGAGTGTTGAATGGGGTGCGTTGCCTGGGCAGTCCATCGGACCGGAACTCATGTTTGGAACCTTGATGGGGCAACGTTATCAACAGCAGGTGTTGTTGATTAAGACCGCCTGGGGAGGCAAGAGTGTTTGGTGTGATTTTCGTTCGCCCAGTGCGGGCAAGATGACTTGGGACGAACGCCGTATTCTGAAACGTGACAATTGGCTCCAGCCGGGCAAATTCTACCAGCAGATGGTCAGCGATATCCGGCAGTGTTTGGGGGAGTTGGAAGAGGTGGTGCCGAGATATCAGGGGCAGGGATATGATCTTGTGGGGATGGTCTGGTTGCAAGGTTGGAATGACTTTTCTGAATGGCACCTGCAGTTGGATGGACGTCGTGTGGGGCTAGGTTTGATCGAAAGGTATCCACACAATTTAGCGGCAATGTTTCGCGACCTTCGCAGAGATTTGGCGGCTCCTCGGCTGCCGATTGTGATTGGGGAACTTGGCGTTGGCGGTCTGGAAATGAACAATCGAGCGAAGAATCCGGAGGATGAGGAGGCCGTTGCGATGGTCCGATTTCGTCAAGCCCAGCGTGCTGTGGTGATGGACCCGAAGCTCAGGAATGTTAGCTTTGTACCGACAGCTCAGTTTTGGGATGCTCGGTTACAAGAGCTGCGATTACAAGCGGATGCCTACTGGGACGAAAAACAGCGACTGCGGATTGAGGATACGGATGAGAATGTCTTGCCGACAAAACGGCTAAACGACGAATACTGGTCGCGGGGAGGCCACTGGTCTTGCCACTACAACGGTTCGGCTGCCACTTATGCTTTAATCGGGCAGGCATTTGCCAATGCATTTCAGCACCCCGATTGAGAACTTGCAAAAACAGGTGTCATGATTTGGCAAGCGGGTGTGCCAGAGGATATTGTTGTGTCGTGGGTACTTGCCGATTCTGGTGAATTTCAACCGTGCGACACGGTCGCCGCACGGTTAAAACGTTTGTAAAAGCCAGCTAGGCGATTCGGCATTTTGGGAACCGTTTGATCGGGGTGTACCTAAATCAAGCAGAGAACCGTTGGTGTCGTTCTTCTGTGCCTGAAGTGGGCAAAAGAATGAGAAGCTGATGATGATCAGCCTGTTATCAGCCTTCACAACGAGGGGAAACAATGAGACCTGAATTCTGGGCGGTCCTGACGGCGTTCTGTTGGGCGATAGGTTCGTTACTCGAAAAACGCGGAGTGCAGCTAGGGAATTTCGCACCTGTCATGGGCACGACAATTCGGACCAGCACGTCGGTGCTACTTCTGTTGGTGATCTCCTATCCATTTTGGGGGCAGACGAAAACGGTCGGAATGAAACCCATCTTGCTTATTGCAATTGGTGGCGGTCTGATTACGGGATGTCTTGGAATCATCTGCCTCTATTCGGCACTTAAAACGGGCCAGCTTTCGATCGTGCTGACCATCGCCTTTTGCCTGACTCCCGTGGTCGGCTCATTGTTGGGTTACCTGTTTTTAGATGAACGCCTCAAACTAACTCAGCTCTTGGGAATCGGTTTGTGCATTGCCGGGGCGGCCTTGGTTACGCTGTTTAAAAATCATTGATGACGTATCGGAAATCAATAACGGAAAAGGATTTCGTCCTGGTCGGAGAGAAGACAGGAAGTTTCTGAGTGGTCAGAGACCGGGGATGATTGCCCGGTTGAATGACCAAGCTGTGCAGGCATCGATTCGAGGCTTGGACAGCGAAAAGATCATTCATTTCTGATGCAGTCCGGATTAAAACGAACTGAATCGCCAGTGAGCAGCGCATTGTCTTCTTTACAATCTCTGTTCAGCCATGCCAACTCGATAATAGAGCTTAGCGAATCTGAATTCATGCGTCGTCAGATTAAGTTTGCAATCGATACTAATCGGAATCAATAATCTCTTCACACGATACCTGACGTGAAAAAGCGTGCCCGCGATAGAATCTGGTGCGCAGTGTGTGGGGTTTTAGGTCGTGAGCTTGGAATTGCGGGTCCAACGTCCGATTAGCAATGTCTGATTTCATGGATGCTTGCAATTGTTGCGAGGCGATTCGATTTGGCGTTTGCCAGCGGCAGTCATTAAAGTCACTGGCTGTCACAATTTGATTCGCAGGCGTTGTCGAGGAGTTTTTTCGCATTTCTATTTCGGGGGTCAGTTGTTGACGCTGCGATTTTTTGATTTTGAGGGCAAAAGAAAATGATGCGATCTCTGCGTATGTATTTTGGGTCTTTGGACAGACAGAATCTTGACCGACGACTTAAGTCGGATCCGATCTTACCCTCACAGATCGTCGTTTTGACTTTGATCGCTTGCTTTTTCGTTAGCCCAATACCATTGGATGCGGACGCAGTGAGAACGGTGCTTCGTTGGCAGGAGGATGAAACGCTCAGTGGCAAACAACATGGCGCTCGTGGAATGTGGCGAGACAATTTGTGGGGCTTTTCGTTCGATACGGGAGAGACCTGGGCCTACGATGGGCAACAGTTCCTACCTGCCGGGAAAATGCCAGGTAGGCAGCGACCGCTCATGTCGCTCTTCACGGATGATGGCATCTTTGTTGTTGCGCCCAGTAGGCATGATGGTGTCGTTACGGCAGATGTCCTGTTTTCACCCGATGGATTTGCAGACTATCAACTGCAACTTTCTTTGAATTCAACCACCAGTGGAACCCCATTCGCTTCCGCACAAGACCACTCCCTCGTTGATTTGGGAGACAGTCGTTTATTGTTTTTCGAATACAGTGATGAATCGCGAGTGTTTTACAGTGGAAATGCTGGCCAGAATTGGGACCTGCTGTTCGAACCTGATTCCACGTCAATTCGGCATTTTCATGGAGCGTTTTTTGATCCAGATTACGAAAAGCTATATGTGATGAGTGGAGACAGTAATGCCCAGTCAAGCATTATGGTCACCGACGATCTTTTTGGTGAGCATGGATTGATCAACGATCCCGGTTTATGGCGAACTCGCTGGGGAATGGATGATCCCGGTCGGAAAACGTTGGAAACGGAATGGCTGCTCAAGCCTTTGGGTCTTGATCGCAGTCAGCATTCTCGCTCCGTTGAGATGGAGATTGACGGAGATTACGTCTATTGGGGGGAAGATACCGGACGGCCCAGTGGTCAAAAAATGTTTCGGGCACACCGCCAAACGATGGAGGTTGAGGAGGTGGGCAGCGGAGGGATCATTGGTAGTCCGTGGCGCTTTCTTAAAACATCGGACGACAGGTTTCTCTTCTTAACCTCCGCAATTCATTGGCAAGGTGAGTTGTTTCCGGGCAGCGATGAATTTCTTCATCTCTATGAAATGACGGAGGACGGGAGTGATTACCGAGAGCTTGCAAGATTCAGCACACTCCATGAACTTTACAGTGGTTCGATGCCATTTGGTTTTGCTGAGGCTTTCGAGCGATTATGGATCAACGGCTACAACATAAGCGATCCGGAATACGATGTCGTTGGAAGTCTGATCGAAGTTGGGCTAGGAGATTTGAATGATGATGAGCAGTTGACAGCGATCGATATTGATTTGCTCAGTGCTGCGATTCGAAATCAGCAGTATCAGCCGATTTTCGATCTCGACATGGACGGCCGAGTGGATGGTGGTGATCGGGATTTGTGGGTGAATGAGTTGAAAGATTCGTTTTATGGAGACTCTAATCTTGACGGCGAATTTAGCTCCGATGATCTTACACACGCTTTGCAGTTTGCAGAATACGAAGACGACCTTCCACGGAACTCCGGCTGGGCGGCTGGCGATTGGAATGGTGATGGCGACTTTACTTCAGCCGACCTTGTGCTGGCGTTTGAGGGTGGCGCGTACGAGCAGGGACCTCGTGTGCACGCCGCGGTGCCCGAGCCACGGTCATGGACGCTCTTGGTGGTCGCTCTTGTCGGAATCCTCTTGAGTCGTCAGATTCGAGCGGCCTGCGTTGTCAGTTGAACCTGACTGGTCATCGCACTGATGGGACGTTTTTCGTGCCAATCTGAATGGATGACTCGTTTCGAGCAAAGATGATCCATGGCAGATTTTGTTGTTCAAAAAGATGGGGATATTCAGTCAATTCTTGGCGGCTTGTTCCGCCAATTGCTTTGCGGTGGGGAGTTGGCTGAGATCGTTCTCCTGAATCGTCAAATGTAAAGCCCGATTCCAGAGGTGTGGGCAGAAGATGTGGATCAGGCCATTGTCGATGACCGCATCGAGATAAGAAACATTGTGATTGAACCATCCTGACTTTTCTGGGTTGGGCGGAGTCCCGTTCGCGAAAAGAAACTGAGGCTCTGTCCACTGGCGGCCTCCATCGGTTGACAATGTGATCCAAATCTCCGATCGGTCACGCATGCCGTCCATGTTTCCACTTAAGCCGGTGTATTGCGAGCCAAGGTGGCGGTTGTGGAAAAGACTGATCAGCGTTCTGCCATCGCTGAGATGAAACACCATCGGTGGTGCGTCGGGATGAACCAGCTGAGAGGCGGCCGGCTGTGACCAAGTTTGTCCCGCATCCGTACTGCGAGCTGTCCAGATTTTTCCCGTGGGAGTGCGGGCCATGAACAAAACTTCATTGTTGCCCAAATCAATCGGTCGACCTTCATCCATGCGTTCATACTTTGGGGCGAACCAGCCATTGGGGCGCGTTCCGGGTAAGAGCGACCAGGATTCACCCTGGTCAGTGCTCCGTAGAAGGTACTGTCGCGTTTGCAATGGATTCTTGGACCAATCAGCTGCGTGGGATCCAATCAGCCATGCCCCACTGTCTGTCTCGCACATGCGAGTTACGGACATGCCAAGAAAACCAGGGTCATTCTTTGGCTTGATCAGTTTTGCGTTGCTCCAACTGTGTCCGTCATCGTCGGACCAGCGAAAGCCAATCGGCGTGTTTTCGTGTCGTCCCTTTTCACGACTGTACTTACTCGGGATCGGCTGTGTGCCGAATGCGTAGATCCGTTTGCTTCCTTGAGGAATAAAAGGTACGAATCCGTGTTGGCTGTAGTCGATGTCGAAAGCAACGCTGGGGCCTTGCCAGCTGGCCCCATTGTCACGAGAACGGTAGGCAAGTAGATCATTTACCTTTCCACCCCCCGCTGCATAGTGATTGCCCTCAGGGAACATCAGTAATAGGTCCCCTTTCGGCGTGCGAACCGCTCGTGTTTCGAACAGCCCTCTGAGGCCCTTCCTGGCGACGTGGACCACTTGGCCCTTCAGCGATTTATGATGAATCAGTCCCAACTCAGCGTCGAAGACGAAGTTTTGAGGCGGATCGGTTTTTGTCAGCCTGATTGGATTCTTGATGCCAATCACAACCGAATCAAGTAATGAGTCATCTGCTTGGACGGCGTTGGATAGGTTCTGTCTGCAGGGAATTATCAGGAGCAAAATGATCAGGCCAAGTAGGCACCGATATTGTATGGGGGTTCGCATGGCAATTGGCTCGAATGCTTTTCGAGATTGATGGATGTTGAGCTGTCTGATGATGATTATCCAACTTTCTGGTTGTGGAGCAACGGTTTTCACGTGTTGGTTTCCTTTTCGGCGTCATCAGAGTTGAGTGGGATTTGGCAAAAAATCAGGCATTGGCTCAGACGGTAAGCTGCTTTCCTCTGTTTCTGGCCAGAATCCCACAATGAACGACCGGTGAGCGGAGTAGGTCGCTCTTGGTGGGTTGATCATGGAATCGAGTTCCGACGGGCCCTTGACCGAACCGATCCGATCTCGTCATGGTGACAAAACGGTATTTCGGTTTGTGCTTATGAGGTTTCCGCAGAATTCGGTTTGCTCCTTTTGTGCGAATGGGCCAGTGGGATTGATTTCGAATGCGAGCGGTGGTGGACTTGGATTCAATCTCGCATCGCAGATAGAATGTGATGGACGCAAACAGGTGATCGCAAACATGAGGCCTAGGATGAATTAGGTCTGTAATGGTCGGGAATTCGTTGCTGAAGATGGTTGAGAGAAAGATGGGAGTCCATGAGTAGGGTGCAGAGTCCAGGATTGCGGCGAGAGCTTGGCGTCTTTGGTGCGATGATGATGGGCCTGGGCTCAATTGTCGGAACAGGAGTGTTTGTCAGCATTGGATTTGCGGCGGAAGTCGCCGGTTCGAGCGTGCTTTTAGCGATTGTGTTTGCGTCTTTGGTTGCCATGTGTAACGGTCTAAGCAGTGCGCAACTTGCAGCCAATCATCCTGTGAGCGGCGGAACCTATGAATATGGTTACAAGTGGTTGTCACCTCGTTTGGGTTTTACTGCTGGTTGGATGTTCATGTGTGCGAAATCGGCTTCAGCCGCGACAGCAGCCCTCGGTTTCGCCGGTTATTTACTGAACACGATCGGTTATGACCAGAACGAGTATCGACTTTCGGTTGCTCTTATTGCCCTCTGCGCGTTGACCGTGGTTGCATTGACGGGAATCCAACGAACAAGTCGAGCGAACATCTTGATCGTTGTTGTGACACTGTGCTCTCTCATGTTTTTTGTCCTCGCCGGTATGCCTTGGGTCGCGGCACCTGCCGATGAAAAACCGCTGAAGTTTTTTCAGGAATCAGGTGATGGATTTGGATTATTGCAGGCAACGGCTCTGATGTTTGTGGCCTATACGGGTTATGGTCGGATCGCGACATTGGGCGAAGAGGTCAGGGAGCCACGACGTACAATCCCTCTTGCAGTGATTTGCACGCTGGCCGTGTCCATGTGTTTGTATTTCAGCGTTGCTTATATCGCCTTAGCCGTCGTAGGAGCAGAAACTTACGGTGAATTAACCCGTAACCAAGTGGCGCCGCTGCAAGCGATTGCCGAAAAGTTTCCAGTTTCCGGTGCAAGCCTCATCCTCGCGATCGGCGCGATGACTTCGATGCTCGGCGTGCTTTTGAATCTGCTACTGGGTTTGTCACGCGTTTTATTTGCGATGGCCCGAAGAGGTGATATGCCACACGGATTGTCTGCGGTCAGCGCGGAGACAGGTATACCGTGGAGCGCGACCCTCGTGGTTTCGGCCATTATTGGTGGCTTGGTTCTTTTCAGTGATGTGCGAGTGACCTGGTCGTTTAGCGCATTCACGGTGTTGATTTACTATGCGCTCACCAACATCTGCGCGCTGCGATTGGCCCCGCAGGAACGCTTATTTCCGATTTGGCCTGCTTGGTGTGGATTGGGCGCATGCCTTTTTCTCGCCTTCTGGGTGAATTGGGGCGTCTGGCTAGTGGGACTTGCATTGATCGGCATTGGCTTAGTTTGGCACGAGTTGATCTCGCGTCGAGCGAAGTTCTAATGAGAGCCATGCGTTGAAATGGCCAGGCTGTTGTCTGAATTGTCCTCCGCAGCCAGGTCGCGTGACTCGGGTCGTCAGGTCATCACCTCAACGAGAAACTGCGAGCCTTTTGCAACCGAGTTTCCAGCGGTGAAACTTGAGGGGAAGCAATTCGATCCAGGAGTGATCTCTGCGACTGACCTGCCTCCTGCCAATCTTCCCATTTCGTGCCACGTCCAAATTAATTGGTTGAATTGGTGCGAAGATAGATGTGATCTGTTGGGTGAACGGGTATGATGCGGGTTGCATTCCTTCACTTCAAATGGAGTTATCGTCGTGGGTATTCATCGGTTTCTGCTTTCGTCGATCTTGTGGGGTTCTTTGGTTTCACTCGTGTTTGCAGCGGATTGGCCAACCTGGCGACACGATGCAAATCGATCCGCAACAACTTCTGAGCAATTACCTCAGCAGCTTCATCTGCAATGGACATGGAAATTTCCTGAGTTGAAGCCGGCTTGGAATGAAGACGAACGGCTGCACTTTGATGCGCATTACGAGCCCATTGTTGCCAATGGCATTCTGTATGTCAGTTCACCCAGAAATCACTCGGTCGCGGCGATTGATGTCGAGAAGGGACTCCGTAAATGGCGGTTTTTTGCTGACGGACCGATTCGATTTGCGCCAGTTCACTTCAATGGCAGGGTCTACTTTGGAGCCGATGATGGCTGCATGTATTGTCTCGATGCCGAGTCGGGGGAGATCCATTGGAAATTTAATGGGGCACCATCAAATCGATTGGCGATGGGGAACGAAAGGCTGATCTCCGTTTGGCCCGTACGAACAGGGGCCGTTGTTCGAGATGGTCGTGTGCTGTTTACCAGCGGTGTTTGGCCTTTCGAAGGTACGATGCTTTATGAGTTGGATGCTGAGACGGGTAAGGAACTCCGGGTTACTGATTTGGGTGACCATTCTCCGCAAGGTTATCTGGCCATTAACGAAACGTCGATTTTCATTCCCGGCGGTCGTTCCCGGGCTTATGTGATCGATCGGGCAACGGGGAAGAACGTACCATGTTCGTACGAATCAAAAGGGTTAACCGATTACCATCTCGCTGCCGATGACGCATATCTGTTTCATGGCGATCGAGTTTTTCCTGCCGGTGCATCCAGTCCGAAAGCGTTGGGACTCGAAGCCGATCGGCCAGTTTTGGATCAGGGGAAAATCTATTTCACGAAGCAAAGTCAATTGCAGGCCGTTGACATCGTGAACATGCTGGAGGTTGAAAAAACCGATCGCAAGGGAAAGTCTTATGTTGCCAAACAGCCCCGAGAAATCTGGAAGTTAGAAAAACAGCCCGTCACGAAGGTTCATCTCAAAGCCGGTGATAGCTTGTTGGCCCATGATCAGAAAAAACTGCTTGCCATTCGGACGCCCGCAACGGATGAGGGAACGCCCAGTGTGAGTTGGAGCCACGAGATCAGCGGGACGCCAGCGACGATGCTGGTCAGCAATGAGCGACTGTTTGTGGTAACCGAAGAAGGTGAAATTCATTGTTTTGGTAGTGAGCGAGGCATTCCGGGAACCTATCGAGAAGCGAAACCTCGATCAATCGTGACGAATTCGGTTGACTTGAGTGCCCTGGTCGGTGCTGCAGAGAAAACGAATGGATACTGCTTATATGTTGGCGTGGAAAATGAAGCAGTACTCGAAGCGCTTGTGGATTTAACCGACTTTCACATTTTCGTGATCGATGATGATCCGAAGCTTGTTGATCGTTTAAGACGTCACTATGTCGCTCGTGGTGATTACGGTGAAAGAATTGTTGCCCGAGTTGGAGACTTTGAAACACTCCGCTTTTCCCCCTACTTCGCGAGCCTCGTGGTTTGCGATAAATCGGAGTTAGCCGGTCCCCAAGACGTCCAAGCAATTTACTCAACGGTCAGGCCCTATGGAGGGGCTCTCGTCTTCCGGGATAAGCCTGTCGAAGATGTACAACAGGCTGCGAAAAAACTAGAAAAGGCTGAGGTGAGTCGGGTTGATGGTTATACCATTGTGAAACGCCAAGGCGCTTTAGTGGGGTCGGCAAACTGGACGCATGAATTCGGTGATGCTGCAAACTCTTTGATGTCGCAGGATAATTTGGTCAAAGCGCCACTCGGACTGCTGTGGTACGGTGGCCCTTCATCCGATGGCAGTTTGTTTTTTGATCGACATGATTGGCCTCCAAGTGCGCAAATCATCGACGGTCGCATGTTTTTTCAAGGACCAGCGACATTTGCCGCCGTCGATGTCTACACCGGACAAATGTTGTGGAAGTTGCCACTTCCCACCGGTGTCAGCCCAGGGCGAAGATCGAATTGGGGATCTCACGGTTTCCATTTTGTCGCATTGAGCGATGGGGTTTACTTGGCATTCCCGGAAAAATGTGTGCGGATCGATCCGGACTCGGGCGAGGTACTCAACGAGTTCCGACTTGCTGAAGCGGGCGACTGGGGAAAGATTCGCATTATCGATGACAAAATGGTGGTTCCCGTCTTCCGACCCACCGAAGGATCGAAGGAACAATTACCCACGAAACTCGTTGCACTAAATCGCTATTCCGGGGAAATCGTCTGGGAAGTTGAGTCGGAGACTGGATTTTCGCTGGTCTCGATGGCCAACGACAAAGTGTTCGTCTACGAAGGGAAACTAGCTGGGTTGTACGTCGGTGACAGTAAGGAACGTCGTCGCGGAATCCCTGTTCCGCAAAGTAAGACGACGGTGAAGTCTCTTGATCTTAATACGGGTTTGGTGAACTGGCAGCGTCCGACGGAGTACGCCGGCTCCTGGCTGACCTATTCCGCCAAACACGACGTGCTCTTGATGTCGAACAAAGAAGGTGTCAATGCGCTTTCTGGGAAAGACGGTGCCCCACTTTGGAGTAAACGATCTGACGGAGAAGGTTTTCGCGGGCATCCTGAAAATTATTGGGACAAAGTTATCGTCTGGGACGATTGGATTATCGATCAACGCGGTCCCGGTAAGTCCTATGATGTTCGTACGGGTGACGAAATCGTTCGCATCAATCCCATTACGGGTACGGAATCGGATTGGCAATTCACGAAGGTCGGACATCACTGCAATTATGCCATTGCAAATCCCCATATGATGACTTTTCGAGCGGCCTCGGCCGGTTTCTGCAATATTGAAACCGGCGAGACGTCGCGACTCAATGGATTTCGATCTGGTTGCCGGAATAGTCTGATCCCGGCAAACGGTATTTTGAATGCACCCAACTTTGGCTACGGATGTACCTGTTCCTATTCGCTCTTTACATCACTTGCCATGGTTCACATCCCCGATGATGTGAACTATTGGAGTTACAGTCGATACGATGAAGAGATCGACGAAGTGAAACAGGTAGGCATCAATTTTGGCGCTCCCGGAGATCGCCGTGACGAGGCCGGGACGATGTGGCTGGACTATCCAAATGTTGGTGGTCCTTCGCCCAAACTCAAGATCGAACTCAAAGCAGCAGATCCACAGTATTTTCGTCTGCACCCCAGCCAAATGCGAGGGGAAGGAACCAATTGGGTCAATGCGTCCGGAGTGGAGGGCGTGCAAAGCGTTTTGATCTCGGTTGGCAAGCCAGAAAGTGAAACACGAACCTTCGATTTGAAATTCTATTTTGCCGAACCGACGCCGGAAGTGGCCAAGGCTCGTAAGTTTGGCCTGTTTGTGCAGGGAAACAAGGTGCTAGAGGATTTTGATTTGATGGCGGAGGCTCAAGGTGCTCGTCGGGGTGTCGTACGAACGGTGAAAGGTGTTCGCGCGAAAGAAAAAATTGTTGTCGACTTTGAGGCCAATTCAAGCGTTCCTTTGTTATCGGGTATCGAAATATCACTCGTGAAAGAGTAGCCGGACCCGGAGGATTGCGTTATCGAATCAAAAGAGGGGTAGCAACGATGTTCGAAATTCGAGTCGTCTGCTTCCTGCTTGTGAACGTTACTTGCCTGCTGTTTGTTACAGCTGACGACGTGGCGGCCCAAATTCGAATGAACGAAATCCAAGTGATCGGAACCCATAATTCCTATCATCTTGCGCCCCATCCAACCGTGATGAGATTGATTGCTCAGAGGCAGGAGTCGTTGGCGCAATCTTTGGATTACACACATCGTCCGTTGTCTGAGCAATTCGGTCAGCTGGGGATCCGACAAATCGAGCTGGATATCTATGCCGATCCCACAGGCGGACTCTATGCAAAACCGTTGATGGCCAAACAGGTTGCCGATGTTCGGTACGATCCCAAGGGCGCATTGCAACGCCCCGGGCTGAAGGTGCTTCATATTCAAGATATCGATTATCGCACTACGGTATTAACACTGGTCGATGCTCTTCAGCAAGTACGATCATGGTCCCGGGAAAACCCCCAGCACGTTCCAATCTTGATCATGTTGGAGGTGAAGCAGCAGCCGATTGGAAATGAATTCACACGTCCACACCCTTTTGGACAGTCTGAATTCAATATGATTGATCGAGAGATCCTCTCGGTGTTCGAGCCGACGGATATCCTGAAGCCGGATGATGTTCGAGGTGACGATGAGTCGTTGCGGAGCGCAGTCACCCAGCGGGGCTGGCCTTACCTTAACGATGTCCGAGGAAAGGTGATGTTTGCTTTAGACAACGAAGGTGTTGTGCGCGATTCCTATTTGCTTGGCCATCGGGCTCTACGTGGACGTTTGTTGTTTGTTAGCGTTGATGAATCGGATGACGCCGCCGCCTTCATGAAGCTGAATGATCCAATTGAGGACTTTCAGAAAATTCAAGATGCCGTTCGGAAGGGCTTTCTTGTCAGGACGCGAGCTGATTCGGGAACACGACAGGCACGTTTTAATGATCCGACCCAAGCCGAAAAAGCATTTGCCAGTGGTGCACAATTTATCAGTACGGATTATCCAGAGCCTGATCACCGCTTTAGTGATTACCGCGTTGTATTTCCCCGCAGTATCGTGGCGCGCGGTAATGTCCTGAATGGTGATGCCGCTTGGCATGCACAGGAGTTTGATTTGAGTCGTGAGCGGCCAGCCGTGAAGTCGCAATTGTCCGATTAAACCGACGGTGCAACCAAGACAAACTCTATCGCGAGGCGGATTCTAATTCGCGCGTCGGACCTCAATAGGACGCAGTCGGATGTTTCTGTATTTCACCGCTGTATGGTCACCCTGCAATAGAATCGGTCCGGGCAACATGTCGTTTGCTTGCAAGCCTCCACCGGTGCAGCCTTCAATAGGTTGATTGTCGATCACCTTTGTTCCGTTCAGAATGACCGTTAGGTGTCGATCCACGAGGGTCAGCAGATAGCGATTCCACTTACCGCCGGATCTGCCCGCATTGAGGGAGGGTTTGATGCGACCGAAGATCGCGCCCGGTCCTTGAATTCCTTGCATGGGGCTGGCATGATCGACTACTTGAGCTTCGTACATTCCTCTTAAGTACACGCCGCTGTTTCCTCCGGTTGGAACGTTGTACTCGATCGCTAATTCAAAGTCCTCAAACTCTTGCTCAGTCCGCAGGTTTCCAAATTCGCCATAAGCGCCAAAATCGAGTTTCGGCGTTTCGTTGATCAGGCAACCATCCTCCACCCGCCAGCCGTTCTTCTTTTTTCGATTCGAGAGTTTCCAGCCAGTGAGGTCTTGACCGTTAAACAACTCAATCACCTCACCGTAGCTGACATCTGACAAGTCCGGTTTCGGAGGTGGAGGCGAAATGCGACTGCCCTCGATTTGAACCTGTTCATCTTTAACCACGGACTTGGAATCTGCCGTAGCTTGGAAAAATATCAGCTGCAATTTTCCATTCTTCAGAGTCGCTTGGAAAGGACGCGTGATTGACTTGGTCACCGATTCTCCGTACGGACGCCAGGTGATCTTCCGCGCAAATCTCAGCGATTCACCTTGGATTTGAATTGATCGAATCGGTCGAGCGCTGCCCACACTCCATAGCATCCAGCCCCGCAATTGGTCTCCATCTTTGCTCAATTTGAGCCAGGCGGGATTGCCGTCCGGGAGTTCAAATGCCCATGCCCCTAGAAAATTTGGCTCATGCGTCTCCGTTGCCAGTAGCGGCGAACTTACCGTGGTTAGCGTGGCCAAAACAAGGATCGTCGATGAAGAGGGCATAAGGGGGGCTCCCAAAGCAGATTGATGGGCGATTTAGGACATTTCACCGGTTGAATCCCGACCAGCCGGGGGGCAACGCCAGCCGATTTTTTCAGATCGACACGTTGGATCATACCAACTGTTGATCGCTATGAGATAATCGAATGGAGTTGTCGAATGGAGTTGTCGAATGGAGTTGATTGTGAACCGATTTTAAGTTTTGGAGACGAACAAGTTGGGGGGACGCATCCGGTTCACTGCGATTCCATTCTGAGAGATTTCGGCAACGAACCCTGTCGACTTCGCATACCGAGAGTCGCGCCGTGCCTGACAAAGTGGGTGATTGTTTTGGGGGTGACTGAACGCGCCGGTAATATCTGTTCTGGACGGCGAAGGGCATGTTCAAATGTTTTTACAGCGATCGAATCATATTTTACGTGAATTGTCTTGAAGGCGATGACTGAGGGTTTTAGAATGCTGCAACACCGTGCCGCGTGGGTACCGGTGATAACGCTCGCAGCATCAAAATCTAGGTAAAGCTAACGAAGGCACTCACTTTCAAACGGTCTCTCCCATCACCCGTAGGGTGATCGGTTGTTTGGCTTGTTCGAAGGTGAGTGCTTTTTTTATGGACTTATCTAGGCATTCATTCGACAACGACTCGTAAAGGTAAGCAAAGATGAAAACAACCTTGAAGATGTTATTTGCTTTAGGGCTCATGTGTGCGATTTCCAGCCAAGCGTTGGCAGGTGTGCATGATGGCCTGATTAACTATTGGAACTTTGACGGCAATTTCGACGACACCGCTGGCTCGATCGCCGGCAACAACAGTACGAAGGCGGACAATGGCAGTCAACCAGCCGCAGCCGTCTCGTTAGCAAACTGGACTGATATTAACCCCGATGCAGCCGCACTGGGTCAGTACGGCGTGTTCGATGGAACTGCCGAAGGATACATCGAAGTTCCTGACAGCGCGGACATTGTCCGTGCCGGTGGGGGCGTCTCGATTTCAGCTTGGTTACAAGTCAACAATTTCGATCAAGGTTGGCAAGCATTGCTCGCCCATGGTGAAGGTTCGGATTACCGAATTGCTCGCCGTGGTGGTGGATCGAACATCATTTCCTACGCCGGTGGAACGGGTGACATTCCCACGAACGATTCGACCGGACCTGATATCAACGACGGAAACTGGCATCATGTGGTCGCTATCAGTCCGATCTTCATGGATCAAGCTGCCTCGCAGTTATGGGTTGATGGTGTTCAAGTCGCAACCGGTGGCAACGCAGTGTTGGGGGACAACGGTTCTGGTCGCCTGATGATCGGTGGTAACCCGGACACATCGGGTGACGGATACCGAACTTGGGATGGTGCCATTGAAGATGTTGGAATGTGGGATCGCCCACTGACGGGTTCTGAGATCGAATCGATCTTCACTTCGGGTCAGAATGGCATTCCGCTGGCGGCAATTCCAGAACCGAGTGCCGGTCTGTTGGTCATGTTGGCCGCGGGTGCACTTCCTTTCTTCCGTCGACGCCGTCGTTAATCGACTGCAGAGAACGAGCAAACAAGATTATTAAACGGCAGCCTTTTGGGGCTGCCGTTTTTTTTGGGGGGGGAAGGAATCATTGCCTCAATAATTTCAGGGAAGATTGGTGGTATCTGTCGCGAATGTACTCCCGGTCGGTATTTCGAATTAAGCTAGACTGTAGGCTTCCCTTCCTTTTTTTCGTAAGACCTTTAGGTTGAACGGGCTGTTTACTGAGTTCATCCGTCGAGACCGCTGATGGCCATTACCAGGTATTCCATCGATCGTCGATCTTTGCTACCGACACGAGGTTCGCTGACCTTTTGGATCGGTTTGCAATTCTTGGGGTTTGCCATTCTGGGCTGTAGTAACTCAGAACCCCGGCAATCTTCTCAACCGCCCACGGGGTTAGGATCGGTATCGGAGCAGCGCACGGATAAAGCTTTGAGTCCGGATGAAGAGCTGGGCCATCCAAGCTCCCAACTGGTGACGGCACCTGGCATGGAGCAACACAAATTCATAGCTCCCTTGGCCGACGCCTACTCTCGTATCGATCCGATACGAGACGGTTGGGATAGCGAAGCCTTGGGAGCGAAAGCCGGGCAGCAACTCGTACGTTTCGGCCGGATGCTGCAAGCTGAAACGGCACCAGCTGAGCCCGAGCTCGAACGAATCATTTCTTCAACCTTTTCAGCGCAGAACTTGTTTCAGTCTCAGGGGATCGCTGTGTATGGCGACGAAACGTTGCGGATCAATCGAGTTGACGTGGGTCCACAGCCTTCTTCGTCAGCAGTAGGCGTTCGCCGATTCCAGGAATTGCGTGACTCTTTCCGTACTCGATTTAATCCTGTAGCAGCCAGCGAACTCAAATTCAAAGTGGTCCGTGTCAATCTTTCCGATGAAACGGCAAATACTGAGGTTTATTTCCATGCAGACGGAAACTCCGGAGAGGGTCTCACTGAGCTTTCAGCCGTCTGGACCGTCAGTTGGCAATCGATCCAGAACGAACTGAAAATCAATTCAGTCACCGTGGATCAACAAGAGAACGTGACTCATCCAAACAGCCAGCAAACGCGTTTCGCGGATTGCACAGCTTCGGTTTTAGGGGAGAATGCTTCCTACCAGGAGCAGCTCTTGTACGGCACGGATCATTGGCGTAGTCGTTTCTCAAGGAGTCTAGGGCTTGATGTCGTTGCAAACCATGGACTTGCCATCGGCGATGTCAACGGCGACGGGTTGGACGATCTCTATTTATGCCAACAGGGAGGGTTACCTAATCGGCTGTACATTCAACAGGCTGACGGGCGATTGATCGATCGTTCGCTGAAGAGCGGGACCGACTGGTTGGATTTTTGTGCCAGCGCATTGTTGATTGATTTAGATAATGATGGCGACCGAGACCTGGTCGTCGGTGGAGAGTCTCGAATTATGCTGATGGAAAATGACGGTCGCGGTCATTTTTCGTTGCGCAAGGCGGTGCAAACACTCGCACAGACCTTCTCTTTAACCGCCGCTGACTTCGATCTGGACGGCGATCTTGATCTTTTTTGTTGTGGCTACAATCCGCTGGGTGATCGAGCACAACGGGGTGCGATGGGGGAACCCGTCCCGTACCATGACGCTCAAAATGGCGGCAGGAACATGCTGCTGAAAAACAACTCGAACTGGGAATTCGCCAACGTCACAACCGAGGTCGGGCTGGATCAAAACAACAATCGATTTAGCTTCGCAGCCTCCTGGGAAGACTATGACAACGACGGCGATAGCGATCTTTACGTTGCCAATGACTATGGTCGAAACAATCTCTATCAAAACAACCAGGGCACATTCCGAGATGTCGCTGGCGAACTGGGCGTCGAGGACATGTCGGCAGGCATGTCCGTTAGCTGGGCAGATTTCAATCGTGACGGCTGGATGGATTTCTATGTGAGCAACATGTTTTCTGCTGCCGGCAATCGCATCACTTTTCAACGTCAGTTCCGTTCAGCCGAAGCCAGCCACCTCAAGGAGCAGTATCAACGACACGCCCGAGGCAACTCACTCTTCCAAGCCGATGGCAAGGGTGGGTTTGCCGATGTAAGTGTCCCGGCCGGAGTTACCATGGGACGTTGGGCATGGGGAAGTCGTTTTATCGATTTCAATAATGATGGATGGCAGGATATTCTGATTGCCAACGGTTTTATTACCACGGCCGACACCGGAGACTTGTGAAGCGTTTACTGGCGACAAGTTGTGTCGCAATCGCCTGCTGAATTGAGCCCCGCTTCGTCCTTCGTTCGTTATAAGCAGGGTTGGAGGGCATTGAACCGTCTCTTGCATGAGGACAAATCGTTTAGTGGGCATGAGAAGAATTGTGGCTTCCTGAATCTTGGAAACGGTCAGTTTGCTTCGGTCAGCTCGGTGAGTGGGCTGGACCTTGACGATGATAGCCGCGCGATTGCAATTTGTGATTGGGATTTTGACGGTCGGTTAGATTTCTGGATGACAGCGCGGACAGCTCCTCGCTTGCGATTGATGCGCAATCGTGAGAAGCGATCGGGTGGTTTTGTCTCACTGAAACTGGAAGGGAATGGTAAAGATTCTAATCGAGATGCAGTTGGGGCTCGTGTCGAAGTCATCCTGCGAAACCATGAGCAGGATAAACGTTTGATTCGGACCGTCCACGCGGGTGACGCCTTCTTGTCGCAATCGAGCCCTTGGCTTCATTTTGGCTTGGGAGCGGAGACCGAAATTGAGAAGGTCATCGTGCAATGGCCAACCCGATCGGAAGCGAGTCGTGCGCAAACGGTTAGCGGTGTGCAATCCAACGGATTCTATTTGGTGCGGCAAGGTGAGCAGGTGGCAATTCCGTGGCAGCCACCTGCCTCCCGAATTCAGCTTGAGCCGAGTGCTCCGGTTTTCCCTGAACCGGAAAATTCGAAGCGAATTGTCTTGCCGGCCCGGTTGCCGTTGCCAGCCATCAAAACGTTATCGGGTTCAACGGAGCCGGTTTCTTGGAAGCAGCCTTTGTTGATTAATGTTTGGTCCGCTACTTGTCCTGTTTGTGTTGCGGAGCTGGAGGAATGGTCCGGAAAAGCAAAGGAATTTCAAAATCACGGTTTGGAAGTTCTACTGCTTAATGCCGACGCTCACGACCAACAGGCAAAGGTTCAGCTCCTTATCGATCAGCTTGGGACAGCGTTTTCGTCGGCGACTGCCACCGCTGAAACCGTCCAAGCACTCGATTTTTTTCAACGTGCGATGTTGGATCGCTGGCAGCCTTTGCCTGTGCCGTGCAGCTTCTTACTAGATCGTTCCGGCCAGGTTGTGGTGATTTACAAAGGTGCGGTGCCAACCGAGCAATTGTGGGATGACCTGGCGTTGCTGGAGGCTAGTCCTGAGCAACTCCGCACGGCTGCTGTGCCATTCACGGGGCAGTGGTTGCGGTCTGTCCCTGCCGCGCAGCCGACTCTGGTCTCGACACAAATGGTGGATCATGGAGCCGTGACGGATGCGATCGCTTATCTAGAGAAATTTTTAGAGGCAAATCCAGAAAGTGGACAGCTTGCACAGCTCCATTTTATTCGTGGCATCCTACTGAAGTCACAACGGCGTTTTCCTGAGGCGTTGGAATCACTTCGATTAGCCGTTGAGGAAAACCCCGCTGATTTGCCGGCGCACATTGAGTTGGCAACGATGTTTGAGCAAGCTCGTCGCCCCTCAGAGGCCCAAAAGGAATGGGTTGCTGCCTACAAAATCGATTCGGCGAATCGACAAGCCCAGCTTGGTTTGATCACCAACCTGCTGCTGCAAAAAAGGTTTCAGCCGGCTGCCGAGTTAGCGAAACGCGTGTTGTCAAAGCAACCCAGCGATGTCATGGTGCAATTTCGTTTGGCAACCGCTTATCGCAATCTGCGAAAATGGCCTGAGGCGATCGCAGCTTATCGTCGTACGATCGAACTTGAGCCAAACATGTTGCTGGCCGCCAATAATCTTGCCTGGATTCTCGCAACTCATCCAGACGATTCGCTTCGCGAAGGAGCCGAATCTCGCCGATTGGCAGAGCGAATTTGCCAACTGACTGAGTTTGAGGAGCCGGAGTTTTTGGATACGCTGTCCGTCGCTTATGCCGAAAACGGCGACTTTCAGCAAGCAGCTCGAATCGCTCGTAAGGCTGCTGCCATCTTGGACCGACGCGGTGTTGCTTCGCCCGAACGGTTGCAGCCGTTGTTGGATCGCATCAACGGCTTTGATGACCAGAAACCGTATCGAGAGACTTCTGACAGGTCCCCGCCAAATCCCTAATGTTCTTTGGAGCCCCACTTCAGTGGAGACTCGCCTCGAAGATTGTGGTGGCGAGAAAAAAACGGGCGGCGTCCAATGTTGAGGTCGGTAATTGCCGGAGTCACCGGTCTTTGATACATTTATCCCGTGACATTTCCAGCGAATATTGACGAAATTTGTCCGGATTGGATAAATGCTACGCTCCGTTCGAGCGGTGTGCTGCGCGATAGTAAAGTAGTGTCTTTGCGGAAACAAGTGATTGGAGAGGAAGCGGGTTTTCTAAGTACAGTGGCCCGCGTGATGCTTGAGTACGATCACGTCGAGACCGGGGCACCCTCGACGGTGATCGTAAAGCTGCAACCTGCCGACGCACATTTTGTGGAGG
Organism: Pirellulaceae bacterium; assembly: GCA_029243025.1. NCBI lineage: Bacteria > Pseudomonadati > Planctomycetota > Planctomycetia > Pirellulales > Pirellulaceae > Pirellulaceae bacterium. Next base: position 46,011 of record JAQWSU010000050.1, read on the forward strand.
CTGAACATGAATTGCACGCCTTCAAGCGGGAAATGCGATTTTATGACGAGGTCGCGCCAACCGCGCCAATTCGGTTGCCCCGGATTTACGGCTTGCCGGAAGATCCACCTCATGCTGCATTAATCATGGAGGATTTGAGCTTCGCCACGATGGGCGATCAAGTGATCGGTATCCATCATGATCAAGTGGTCAACGTCGCTTGTACCATTGGTCGATTGCAGGCAAAGTATTGGGCGAATGAATCGCTTGCATCGCTCGACTGGATGCCCCGCAAGGATCACTTTGATGACGACTTTGTCAGTAAGTGGCCCGTTTTTGCTGATCGCTATCGGGATGTGCTTTCCGATGATGCGATTTCATTAGGCGAACGGGTTTGCAACGTCTTGCCCGAAATACGGCGTCAGATCTCCCTGCGACCGAAGACAATTGTTCATCAAGATCTGCGAGCAGATAACATCGCTTTCTCACAGGGAGAAAATGGAGAGGAGGCGATTATTTTTGACTGGCAGTTGGCCGTTCGAAGTATGGGAGCATTTGACATTGCGCGGCTACTCGGAGGGAGCGAGTCGATGAAGGAGCGTCGAGGCCATCAAACAGAAGTTGTCCGAGCTTGGCACGACGAATTACTGGAAGGCGGCGTTGTTGATTATTCGTGGGATGAAGCACTCCGTGATTTCAAGCTCGGTGCACTCACGGCCTTGGCTTTCCCTGTCCACTTTTGTTCTGACAAACCGTCCGCTGGAAGTCGAGCAGATGTTTTGTTCACCCTGATTGCGGAACGGTTGTTTGCGTCTGCACTAGAGATTGATGCCATCAGCGTGGTCTAATGCGTAGCCGATTCGGTTGATTGGTTGGCTAGACGGCTGATGAGACGGCGTCGCTTCACATCCCGATGCGAATTTCCGGGCGTCTAATCAGCGCTAACCGGGTAGCACGAGCCCTCTGTATGCCGTTCTGAGTGGAAAGCTGATTGCCTTGATTTGCTGGCGCGGGGCGAGTTGTTTTGCTGAAGGTGATCCTGTTCAGGGGAATGATCGAACTTGCGATTCGCCTGTTAGCGTGGTGATTGGCTGTTGGTAATTGAGAATTTTTCAGGACTTGGCTTTGATCACAGAACTTTCCCTAAATCTGAGCAAGTTGGGGGTTGGTGTGGCAGCCTTTGTGTTGATTGTCTTTGCAATCGGCATCCATTGCGTGCGTCGCACTGCGCGTTTCAGGTCGATGGGCATCTATGGCGCGGCGTGGGGGTTATTAATGCTGGCGCAGATATTTCGCAACGCATCACCTGTGCGATTTTATATTTGGTCGGGTTTAGCCGAGTGGTCGGGATTTTTGCTCGGGGCTGCGATTGTTGGTTGGCTTGCCAGGCGTCGACGTTTAGGCCTTGATCCTGAAGCTGGATTTCACAACCGTTGGTTTATGATTGCCCAGGCCATCGGGATGGGCGTTGTGGCTTCCTTGATCGGCTGGGTTGCAACCGATTTTGGTTTCGATGGTATGGGGGTTGGCTTCGCGTTGTTGGGTCTGTCGGGTCGTGCCTGTGCTTGTCCATCGGCTCTGATGTTGGTCGGCGCTTCGATCGTGATGGCTTGGCAGTCGACCGGATGTTGGCGATCAGCTTGGCAATTTACAGCGATGGCTGCAGGGATTCTTTTCACGACGACTGTCGGCTGGTCAGGAATTCAGTCCAGTGCAGTTGATGTCGGGTTAGGACGTCGTACTAGTCTAATGATTTCAACTGGGATGATGACGATGATGACTTGGATCGGCTTACCGAGAATTCTTCCGACCGGGAGTGATTGGATACGGCGTGGTCGGCAAGTGGCTCCGCTGTTTGCAGTGATGGCACTGTTATTGTTGGCTGCCATTCTGTTGCCGAAGATTTGGCTGTCGTTGTAGGCAGTGCGAACTCTTGGGTCTTGTCTGCTATCACGACGTTTGAGTTATGACGATCTTGCCTTCATCGATAGCCGGCTGATGATCACTCTGGGTGCCGTTCGGCCAGCGTACCGTAATCCGCTTGATTTGTTTTCCGGGCGGGATTCCAAAGAACAGGTCCGAGGTCGATTGAGATAGGTAACCACCACCCGCACGCACTTCGTCTGTCTGTTGGGATCCATCTGATATTTCCAGCGTGACGCGTGCGCCAATGGCAGTCGGGTTGCCTGGCTTACCCGCTAATCGAACGCGGACCGAGCGATTTTCAGTTAAAAAGCCATTGTTGTTGTGGAAGGCCAGCGTGGGGCCATTGTTGATCGTGGTGGCAAAATCAGCCCAGGCATCGTCATTTAAATCGCAGACGCTTAAACCTTTTGCATCGGCCGATACGGCCAGGCCACTTTCCTTTGGCCAGACTTCGCTAAATCCTCCCTGGCCATCCCCGTACAGCAGCACGCTCATTCCTCCAGCCATCTTCCCGGTCTCTCGTTGTGGATGGTAGAAGTTTTGCACGAGGTAGAGATCAGCGTTGCCATCTCCATTGACTTCCGTTGTGACGACGCCAAATGCTGGTGAGATTTGGGCGAGTTTTGGCAAGGGCTTGATCTCGAATTGTCCGTTTCCATCGTTGATTAGAAGTGCGGATTCCAACCAGTTTGCTTCAAATTTTTCTGCCGCATCCAAGCCGGTATCGGAATAAATGTCAGTCAGCGATGCGAGGGCAAAATCGTGATAGGTGCCAAATTTTTCTCGAACAAAGGGCATCGCATTTTGTGAGCAACTCTTGCCTCGAACAGGTAGCAGGCCTTGGTCGGCAACTTTGGCTTCGACAATGTGGGGCACTGTTTCGTCACCAAAGGTGCCATAATAGATCCGCGATGGATGGTCCGCGCTGGGATGATACTTGGTGTTGAGACCAAAGTTGGTCGCCACGTAGTCGATGTCGCCGTCATTGTCGAAGTCACGTCCAGCGATGCCGTTCCACCAGCCCAGGTGGTTTGCCAATCCCGATTGTTCGGTTGATTCGGTAAGTTTTCCGGCCTGGTTTAAAAAGGTGCGTACAGGTCCCCACTCAGTTGTCACCAGCAAGTCGACCCATCCGTCGGAATTGATGTCGGACCACAAGGCACTGGTCACCATTCCGCTTGCCTTCAATTGGGGAGCTGACTGTTGCGTCGCGTCCACAAATCGCGGTTCCGAGTCCGACTTCATCTGATTTTCAAGTAGCATGCTCCCGGGGCTTAGCGGGTAAGCTCCCGGAATGACCCGACCGCCTACGAATAGATCGAGATCTCCATCACGATCAAAGTCAGCCGCTGCGGCGACACTGCCGCTGAAAGGATTGATGTCCGCTAGTGCAGTTTGATGGTGGGAGAATTCACCGTTGCCATCGTTTAAGTACAAGCGATCTCGAAGTTGTTCCAAGTTGTCGCCTGCTTCGACACCGCCACTCACCACATACAAATCCAAGTCTCCGTCGCCGTCTGCATCGAAAAACAGCGGGGCAAATTCTTCGCTGCCGGCAAGCTGGTCGCCCGTCAACGGTTTTGCATCGAGACCGGATTCTCCTCGTAAATGGATGGTTGGTGCTTGGTCGGCCGCGGCACTGACATAGACGTCATCGCGTTCGTCACCGTTGACGTCTGCTATGGCAAGACCTGGCCCCAATTGTGAAAGTTTATTCGGCAATAGCGGTTGGTCGGAGAAATCATCGTAAGGTGTTTCGGTGTGGCCGATCGTTTGCAGTTCGTTAACGTAGCCAAAGACGAGTGGTTTTTGATCAAGTTGACGGGCGGAGGCCGCGGGATCTTCTTCGATGACGTAGTGCTTGCCGGCCGCCAGATTTGTCAGTTCTTGAACCTGCCCATTGGGCCATTCCACTTGCACACGATCGACTTGATCGGAGTTGCCTAAACCAAAATGTACGATGGGCTGGTTGCTGGACATGAAACCGGTCATCGGATTCAATACGCGGACCTGTTTTGATTGTCCGTGCTCGATCCGCACCTTGGCTCCGATACCAAAACGATTGTTTTGTTTGCCTTTCAGGGCAAAAGTGATTCGGTTTTGATTGGTGGAGTCATTGCGATAGACGTGAACCGGCTCTGCCAGGTTGGTCACGATCAGATCCAAATCTCCGTCCTGATCAAGATCCCCGTAAGCTGCCGAGTAGCTCATGCCGTGGTGGTCGAGACCCCAACTTTGGCCACTCGGTTTGAACTTGTAGTGTCCCGAATTTTGAAACGCTAGATTTTTGTCTCGCTGTTGCGGTTCGTCTTTAACCAATTGCCACTCTTCGCGACCGACCAGATTTGCCTGATTGAGTCCTCGGTCTGCATTGGTCATGTCGGTTGTCATGCCGTTTGTGATGAAGACATCATTCCAGCCGTCATTGTCAAAGTCCGCCAGCTTAACCGCCCATGACCAGTCAGAGCTGGCAAGTCCGCTGAGATGCGCCATCTCCAAAAAACGTCCCACTCCCGCATTTAGGAAGACAGCGTTTCGCATGAGTTGTCGCGGATTCGAATGATCCATGAAGTGTTGGTTGGCCGACATATCACCCATGGTAATTTTTTGCCGGTAGTGAGTTGTCGCCGACATGTCCAAAACCATCAGATCGGGCATGCCATCGTTGTTGAGATCCGCACTGTCGGATCCCATTGAGAACCACGTCGTATGAGGCACGACATTTTGAATCACGTCACTGAACGTTCCATTGCCATTGTTGCGATATAAGTGGTCCGGATCGTCGAAGTCGTTCGCGATATAGATGTCCATTCGGCCGTCGAGATCGTAGTCGTACCAAGTTGCCGATAGGCCTTTGCCGATCGCGTTCAGGCCAGCTGCTTCGGAGACATCTCGATAGTTTCCTTGACCGTCGTTTTCAAATAAACGATTGGGGCGTCCTGAAGTCTTGACCAGAAATTGGTTGGGACCTTGTTTTACCAAGTGATAGTAACGCTCGTATTCGGGTAGCAGTTGTGGAACGCCGTCAACTTCTTTACTGATCTTGCCTGTGGGTAAGCCACCGGCACGATAAAGCCGATTGGTCAGAACGAGGTAATCCAGGTCACCGTCATTGTCGTAGTCGCAGAAGTGTGCCATCACGCTTGCATCTGCCAACGCTGCGTTTCGCTTTTCTGCTTCGTCGACAAAAATGCCGGTACCATCGTTAATGTACAGTTGATTTGGGGAGTCATAGTTGCAGACGTATAGGTCGAGATCGCCGTCTCCGTCAACATCCGCAAAAGCCGAACCGGCACTCCAGCTTCCTGCCGAGCTAACGCCGGACTTGTCGGTGATGTCTTCGAATTGCAGCTTCGACACTTGTCGATAGAGTCGGTTGGAGTCTGGACCATTTGTTAGATAGATGTCGGTTAGCCCATCTCCGTCGATGTCACCAATAGCAACGCCCCCCGATGCAAAGCCACTAATGTAAAGGCGGCTGAGCGGGTGATCCTTGTCGATGCGATTGATATAATTGATCCCGGTTTGTTCCGGGGGGATTTTTGAGAACAGGGTCTCTTTGCTCTCAGGATGGGCCGTACTGGATTTCCCGGCGCTGGGAGGTAAGGATCTGTCTTGCTCGCGCTTGGGCGGATCCTCGGCTTGACTGACCTTGTCTGACGCCTTGGCGTCGTGATTCTCGGTTCCTGCTGGCGATTGGCTGGGACGACCACATGAAACGGTCGTCAGCAACAATAAGCCTACGAACAGCAAACTCAAGCAGCTTACAACCGGAGAAAATCGTGACAACCGATGTAGCACGGCGATACTCGTTGAAGAGGGGAAAGGCGGGGCAAAAAGGACGCGCAGGAGCGAACGCTTATGCTTGATTTTAGCCCGAAATCTCAATTGGGGCCATTCTTGTTAGGAGGGCTGGATGGGAATAACTGACCGATTGCTGGCCTTTTCCCGAATTGTTGGGGTTGCAGATGGCAAGTTGCCTAGCGATTCGTTTGAATGTGTCGATCAGGACACTTAATCAAAAAAACAAAGGCTTAAGGTTTCCCTTAAGCCTTTGTTGGATTAGCTAGTTGCGAGCTAAGAAGTTACTTACTTCTTGCGTCGGAACATCAACAGGCTACCGATCGCCATCAGAGCGAGAAGACCCGATGCTGGTTCTGGAACGAACTCAACTCGTTCGCCCTTCCAGGTTACGATGGTGTTCTCAAGATTAGCACCTTCAAGAGGAGCACTGATCGTGAGGTCAGCCCAACCAAGATTGTTGATGCCATCGTCGTTAGGACCAGTTTGGAGCGAAGTAACGTCTTCCAAAGCACCGTTCAAGGTTGTGAGCGGAGCTTGTCCGATCAGCTGACCGTCGACGCGAAGGCTAAGGCCAACAACATCGTCTTCGGTGAACTTGCCAGTGTCTTGAGCGTTAGGACCGCTCTGCCATTCGTCGAAACCGATGGAGATACCAGTCGTGGTACCTTCTTCAGGAAGGTTGTTAGGTTCGCCACCGATGCCAGCCCAACCGTTGGTGTCTTCGGCTAGAGTGGGATCGCCAGGCTTGACGAAGTTGAAGGAGAAACCGTCAGCGGGACGATCCGTACCACCACCAACTCGTAGTTTGGCACTGATATCAACTCGACCACCGTTAACACTTGCTTCGAGGTTGTCGATGTGATGAGCAGCGTTGGCTCCACCCGTTCGACCACCGAAGACGAATTGTCCACCGATTCCGGAATCAGGAACGATGACTTTACCACGCTGGCCATTGGCTGCGTCGGTCACTTTCAAGTAGCCACCTTCGTAGCCACCTTCGGCACGAACTTCGCCGTCGCCGTATACAGCAACGCCTTCGTCGCCGTCGAAGTCGTAACAGACGTCGGCAGCGGAAGCGTCACAGAAGCTTGCGGGAGCACCAGTGGTGATGCTGAGGTTATCGATAATCGAGGTCTGATTGTGACCACCCGTTCGGGCACGGACAGCGAACTGATGAGCGTCATCAGGCGTGAAACCGGCGGGAACAGGAACGTCATCAAAAGATGCGTTAACACGGAAACCGCTCGTGCGGAAGGAAGCCGTGTTGTCAGCACCATTGTAAGAAACAGCGACGCGACCACTCACGGCGTCGTCGACACCGATGATGGCTTCTTCGTTGATCAAGTGTGTGAAAGCAAAACCACGGCTGTCTTGTGCAGGATCAGTAGCGGGTTGGCTGCGAATTGCCCAACCAGAATCCTGGCCTGGATCATCCCATTTCCAAGTGTCAACTTGGAATGCGAGGTGATTAACGCCATCGCTCCAGCCTTCTTCTGCAGCCAAGTTGCCTGCGTCGCCTTCGAGCAGACCGTAGCTGAAGCTAAGACCGTCAGCAGGTGTGTTTCCACCAGCGTGTTCCATCGACAGATCGAATGTTGCAACCCAACCGGCCGCGGAGCCAGCTTGTGCTGGAACTTTGAACGAGGCGTTGGAGCTATTCGTTCCGTTCTCGGTCATGCGAAGCTGACCATTGAGGACTTGGTTAAGGCCATCGTTACTCCAGATCGCCGAACCGTCACCGAGATCTGTCGTGCCATCAGCCACTTCAAAGCTTTGACTGTAATCGGCTTGCGCTGCGGTGCAGGCAAAGCAGATTACCAAACTAGAAAGAAGAAATTTTTTCATGTCTAACTCCGGGTAAATTTAAGTGAACGCTATTAGACCAATAAAAAAACGCCAACTCGTTTGCTCGCAGGCACAACCTTCTGAGCAAAGGAATTGACGTTTTGGTTATTCGATGCAGTAGCGTTCTCCGGGGTTAGGCAAATCTGCAGCAGCGGATGTTCGAAAGAACTGAGTTGCCGCGATACGCGGGACGTGGATATGAGTCTAAAATAAACATTGGATTAGGCAATGATGAAAATTGTAAAAAGAGGAAACTTTCAGAGGGTCTGTCAATGAACCTGAACGCTTCGTGGACTCACGTTAAAAACAGAAAACATTCTTTGTGGAAAAGTAAAAAAACTGATGCGCAACAGGGGTGTAAATCTTCGTGAAAGGTGGCTTTCAGGCGAAAGTGTCAAGCGGGTTCCAACGATTCGGTGGGGCTGGAAATTTGCGTTGAGTAGATTGCGGGTTGTCGCATTTGCGGGACCTGTGGTGAGCCAACTTCTTCTGAGTCAGTGTGGCTTTTTTTTATTGATAAACGATTCATCACCGCAGATTCATCACCGCAGAGTGGTTGGCTGTTTGTTCGAGATGGTTCGTGAAGCTATCGAACCGATGTGGGTCAGGAGAAAATTTCCGACAGGATGTTCGGTCTTGTCTGTTCTCACAGCGAAATCGCATTACCGGTATCTTCGTATCTACGGGTGACGAAACCCAAGAAAGCGTTTGGATGCACGTGCTGGTATTCGTCACAGAGGCTGGCCCGGGTAGCCTGGAGTTGAATGACCTTTCCATGATTGCCGCAGGGCGTGGCTGTTGGAGTCGTTGAGTTCAGCCAAGCGGTGCTGGTAATGCCAGCAGATTCAGTCCGCGACATGTAAGGATTTGCGTTCGTTATGGCGGAACAGCGATGGGGTGGAAATGTTGGGCCGAATTCGACTTGCAGTTCAAAATGCTTGCCTTGATCATCTTTGACGTATCTGGAACACTATGGCCCACCCATGGAGGACTGCTAGGATATGGCAGCCAGTTGGAAGCGACTGTCATCGGGTGTTCACCTGCTACAGGCGAACTAGTTGTCTCAAACGATTCATTTTGCTTTGATATTTGCCATCCAATAAAGGAGTTCTGGTGTGGCCCACTTCGACGTTTTTAATGGTGATGCAGACGGCATTTGTGCCCTGCACCAGCTTCGATTAGCGAAGCCTCTTGAGAGCACGTTGATCACTGGTGTGAAACGGGATATCAATTTGTTGAAGCGAGTTGATGCGAAGGCTGGAGATAGCGTGACGGTACTGGATATTTCTCTCGACAAAAATCGATCGGAACTCGAGCGGTTGCTGGATAGGGGGGTGCACGTTCGTTATTTCGATCACCATTTTGCAGGTGATATCCCTGACTCAGCACAACTCGAGACGCACATTGATACGGCGGGTGATGTCTGTACGGGATTGATCGTTAATCGAAGTCTCGCTGAGGGAGCGTCGCCGTGGGCGGTGACAGCTCTGTTTGGTGACAACCTGCATGAAGCAGCGCGAAATGTGGCAAGTCCACTCAAACTCAATGAAACGCAACTGCAGCAGCTCGAAGAGTTGGGCACGCTCCTAAACTACAACGGTTACGGGAGCAGTTTGGATGATTTGTATTTCGCACCGGATCAGCTCTATCGGAAGGTCGAACCCTATGCCGATCCGTTTGAATTTATTGCCTCCGATACAACGTTCGAAACGCTGAAAAATGGATTCGAGAGTGACATGAATCGCGCAGGTTCAATTTCGCCTGTTCTGGAGACAACGCGATGCGCCGCGTTCGCGTTTCCATGTGAGTCTTTTTCAAGACGCGTAAGTGGCGTTTACAGTAATCAATTAGCTCGCGAAAATCCGGAGCGGGCGCATGCGTTGGGAAGCCTTTTACCATCGGGCGAATATTTGGTAAGTGTTCGAGCTCCGCTGGCCGAGAAGACAGGTGCTGATGAACTCTGTCGTCAATTTCCTACCGGAGGTGGACGAAAAGCTGCTGCGGGTATCAATCAGTTACCTGCCGATCAATGGCAGACGTTTCTTGATGCGATGCAAAAGCAATTCGGCTGATACACCAAATTTGAAAATGGACGAAACGATCATGCTTTTTGCCTTTGCGTGCGGTTCGTCAGGCGGGACGGAAGATAAGCGGTTGGTGCGATCTCTTCCGAGAGAAGAATGAACTCGCGTTCGGCAGTGTCACACTCCAATTGGGCACCCCACCGTTTTCGCTAGTCGCTTCGGTGGATCACCGGTTTGCCCGTTGATGCCAACGTTCAAAGGGAGTGCGGGGTAGCCAAATGCTGGTTTCAGGTCAGGAGGAATTCCACGCCATCGTTTTTTTCAGCCGGGACGATGGGCTTGGTCTCGTTCCAATTTTCGAAGATCTGGTCTCGGGCTTCCAGCAATATTCGTTGGGGCTTGCGATCGAGTGAATCTGCGAAATCGATTTGTGGGATTTTTGTTTTTTCCTGATCGGTGCGTTGGAGCAGCTGGCTGCCGATTGGCAAGTCGTTTGCCGTGAGTGACACGTTTGCTTTGGCGGCGGCGGAGTAGTGGCCAGCTTGAAAGGCGGTCACGATGTCGCTACTGGTGAAATCATCATCGCCATCCCAGTCGCCCTCATCCCAGGTTGAGTTGTTGGGGGTATCGTCCTCGAATTCACCTGCGGCGAAAACTTGGACCAGATCGCTCGAGTTGAATTTGCCATCCCGATTCGCGTCGCCAGGTAGATCAACAAAGTCGGTGGGAGCTCCAGGGGAACCACCGATAAGTCGGCTGGGACGCCAGCCTGCCGACGTATTCCAGTGGTCTGGATTCGCTGCTAGGTCGGTAGCGACCAAGGAGCGGCCGTTTCCATCGGTCTCGGGGAACCAGCTGTCCAGATAGGTGAACTGATGAATAGTTTGTTCGCCCACGGTCAGCAGAATTTGCTCCTGGCGATTGCTTAGGCCGCCACTCCAGGATCCTGCGACCCAGGGTTCCGAGCCATAGCGTGTCCGAAACGCGTCCTGGTCTTCTACGACGACCAGACGCTCCCCAGCGGCTAATGAAGGCTGGTCCAATTTAGCAAAGCTGAATTCAACTCCCTGATTGTTGCCTTCGCGTTCAACGCGGCGCAGATGTACGGAGTTTAAGTCGATCGCTTGGTTTCCAATGTTGACCAGTTCAATGAACTCGAATTGATCTGCGTCAGCATAGCCGGCTGCAAGCTCCGCTTCTGAGGGATCGGCTGGATGATAGTGGATTTCGCTGATGCGTAGGTTGTCAGGGCTGGCTGGAACGGTGTCAACGCGGAAGGCGGCTTCGCTTAAGGCGGACCATTGCTCAGCGTCGAGCAGCCGCGTTTTGAGCACTGTGTTGGCAGGGAGCGTCAACGGTTGGTCGGTGAAAACACGGGCTTCAGGATTCAGGGCTCCGCCCGCTAAGCGAGGGTCGGAACCGTCGGTTGTGTAATAAACAATGCCCTCTTCCGCGGTGATGGTGATGCGGTCGTCACTGCCAATGTCACCACCGTGTTGCGATTGTCCATTGACGGAGAATTCAGGTGCATCGATGGAAGGGTAGACACCTGCTTTCCGCAGTTGTGAAATGACCGTTGCCGTGCGGTCCGTTCCCGTTTCGGGCGCGAAGCGATTTAACATCCATTCGATCGAGCTTTCCCAGACGGCTGGCGTGTACGGCCCACTGTGTCCACGACGACCCCAGATTGCCGTTTCGGCGATCACTGGCAGCCGGACTTCATCGGCCAAAGCCTCTATGTCTTCGCGCAATCGATCGCTGGTGAGCATGCCGTTATTGAAAAACAAACGGTGTGCACGATCGGCCATCAACATCAGGAACTCGTCGTGTTGTTTCATTCCGCCCCGAGCGTTCCATAAATTGCCGGGGCCTCCGCGTGTGATCACATTTGCGTTGGCGGTTGTACGGAGCACGAGATCGCTATCCCAGCCGAAAAAGATGAATCCGTCACCGTTCAGACGCGGACGAGCGGCCGCCCAGTTTTGCGAGTGATTCCAATCCCAGTCATTGCCCGCATAGAATTGCAGCAGCATGTAATCCGCGTAATTTTCGACGTCTAAGAATTCTTGGACCCGTTCGTAATCGTCAATCACCTCGGAACTTTGCAACGCCCGCCAAGCAACGTTGTCTCCATCGATCGGCGAACCCGCGTTGAGCGCATCGTAATCTTTTTCCTCGCCCCCCAGATAGGATGCCATGAAGGCGGCGTTCGGTCGTTCCATCAAGTGATGCAGGCCCCAGTATTCGCCGTTGATGTAGACCTGAACGTATCGCCCGTGGGGCGCTAAATGGCCCATTTCTAGCTGGCGATCGAACGTCCAGCGATTGCGGGTATAGTTGCCTTTGCCACCGGCTGGGTGAGTCCAAAACCAATTGTCGTGGGAGCCCGATCGAAGCAGCAATTGGTTGAATTCATTAACGGCATCGTCACCAAACATGTCGTAGTTTAGTTTCGAATCACCGTAGATTGATTTGAAACTCAATCGCATGTTTTTCTTCGGTGAGTTGAGACTGTGTCCACCATATTGTTCGATGCCCGCATCAATTTGAAATCCCTCCGTCCCGTCCGGATAGATCATCTCGACTGATACAGCGGACTCGCGTTGAGTAATACGACCTTCCGAAACTAAAGAAATTGTTGGGATGGAGAGCAGCGAGTCTTTGAGCATTGGCCCCCATTGATCATCATCGGTGATCCTCGACCAGAGGTTCGATTGCGAGAGAATGTTTTCAATGAAGAAGTACGTTTGAGTGTCAATATTGGTCGGGACGTGATTCGTCTTGAAGGCAGCAGCTCGCAACGTGGTCGTTTTATCAATGGACAGCGTGACCGTGGGCGGTGTTTCAGAATCGGTCGATTCGACGCGATTGCCCTCCTCCAAGGTCGGCTCTTTTCCGTCGATCGTATAGACCAAAGTCGCTCCCGGAGTTGTGGTCGAAACAATGACTTCGAAAGATTCATCAAAGTAACCGCGGCCCACACTGAAGCGTGTATCAGCAACGATATCCAGCAAGCCACCCCGATTTGCTTGGCCGGGTGTTGGGTCATCGAAATAACGTTGCTGACCTTTGATGGTCCCGAAAGACACGTCGGTGGCTTGTTGGCCGAAAGTTTCTGTGGTGACCTCGTCGATGATCCCCTTGCTCCCTGTCGTGATCGCTAAGTAATCGCCATCGGAGTCGAGTGAGAAGTTTGCGTGCAACCGTCCCGTTTCATCCAGCCCCGGATCTCGGATATCTCGTGAGGAAGCAAAGATGATCAAGAATCCGTCGCCTGGGATTGTCGTGCCAGCTGGTATCTCCCACTTGGTCAATTGGTCGGGATCATCCGTTAAGAACATGCCGCTAATATCTACCGGCGCGCTGATTTCATTTTTAATCTCGATCCAATCAGGTGATTCTTGATCTCCGAAATAGGTTTCTGCAAGCGTTCGTCGTGTCCGCGTTTGCAGCGTCGAGGCATTCATCGCCATGAACTCGCTGATGACGACAGGACGATCTGAAACGTTAAAGGTTACATCGACAATGTTTGACTCCAAACGGCCATCGGATGCCAGGTACTGAAACGTATCGAGTCCCAGGTATCCCGGGTTGGGCGTATAGCTAAACGAGCCATCATCGTTAAGTTTGAGCTGACCGTTTGCGGGTTCTGTGACCTGTACGACTTTGAGGAATTCGTCATCAATGTCGGAGTCGTTCGCCAATAAACCCTCCGTGGCGGCGACGGTGAGTAAACTGTCTGCCACTGCAAAGTATTGGTCGGCAATCGACACTGGTTGATCGTTGACGGCCTCGATCTTTAATCCGACTTCGGTTGCTTCGGAACTCAAAACGCCATCATTAACGATGTAACTGAATCGATCAGAGCCAAAGAAATTTGACGCCGGTAAGTAATGGAACGAACCATCTGTTTGCAATTCCAGTACGCCGGCAGCGGGACCTTCCGCTAATACTACCGTGAGTTGTTCACCATCCGCATCAAAATCATTCTGGAGGATACCGTTCGCAGCGATGACCACGAGTGGCTGATCTTCCGTGACCGTGAAATGGTCAGCTTGAGTTGTGGGTGGCGTGTTGACCAGGATGTTGACGGATGCCGCATTCGACAAACGGGTCCCGTCGTCGATCTGATATTCAAAGGTCGCGTTTCCTACGAACCCTTGAGCATCATAAATAAATGATCCATCGTCACGGAGGGTCACACTGCCTTGGCTCGCTTCGCGACTGATTCGTGCGGCCAAGGGCGTTTGATCCGGATTGTTGTCATTCGCCAGCACACCTGTAAGTGCGGGTATCACCAACGGTTCATTGGGCAATCCCTGATAGGTATCGTTGATAGCGGTTGCAGGATCGTAGGTCGGACGAACCTCGAACGTGACCGTGACGGGTTCCGATGCTTGTGAGTCTCTAGCGATGTAGATAAAAAAGTCATTGCCAAAGAAATCGTTGTACGGGTTGTAAATCAGTGCTCCGTTGGGGAGCAGACCAATCTCGCCATGCTGGGTTCCTGTGACTAATTCGGCCGTTAATGGGTCGGATTCCGTATCGCTGTCATTCTTCAGCACGCCGTCTGCAGCGGTTACCATGAAGATCGATGCATCTTCGTCGAGCGTATAGTGATCGGCGACGGCGATGGGTGGAGAGTTTTGGTAGAAGCTGAGCATCTCATTGTGGAAATCGACAATTTCAGCGGCAGAAAGATCGTCGCCGTAGAATTGCACTTCCGGAATATCCCCGCTAAACGGATTTTGATTCGTTTGGAGCATGCCGATCGTGAAGGCTAGGTCGGCCAAGGGTTGGCCGTGGACTTCAGCCGTTGATCCAGACGCTTCGCCGTCGATGAATAGCGAAATCGTCGGGCCGGAACGAGTAAGGACGACGGTGTGCAAATCGCCATCGTTCAGGCCCGTCTGTTCTGAGTGAACGGTGGTTGGCGGGTGTCCAAATCCATTTCCCATACCCGCGGAGATGCGACCGTTGCCGCTAATTGCGATCCCCCAGTCGCGACCAAAGCCGAGCGTGTTCGCGTCTACGAGTCCGGTTCCTTGAAACCAGTTACCTGTCCCATCACCGACTAACTGTGTCGAGGAAGTCGCAAAAACAACCGCGATTGAAAAGTCGTTGGCACCGTTTAATTTGTTTTCAAGGTAAGCGACTTCATAGCCGTCGGGGCCATCGCTCGCATCAAATTGCATGCTGGCTCGACCGCCCAAAATTCCATGGGCGAGTCGGGGGGTACCCTCTTGTAGCGCCGGTGTTGTGGCGATCCGATCATTCCATGCCGGTGCCGACATTCCGTCTTCAAGGCTTGCCACCAAATCTTCAGCACGCCAATGTGAAATCAAGTCAGCCGCTAACAAAACTCTTTGTTCGAGTTGCTCAAGACAAAGCTGAGAAAAAGCTTCGGAGAGAGCTCGGAATCGTTTTCCGCCGTTTCGCATGATTTTATTCCGTGTGTCGCCATTCACCACCAATTATCACACAGCGTTAGCTCAGGATGCAGAAGCTGATTGTAGATGGCAGTCCGAAACGAAGCGAGGAGATTTATCGGAATGTACGGAACTGGTGTCAGGCTATCCATGGGAGAGCTGAGGCTGTATCTTCCGTAAGCCAAAAAAAAGGGACCATCTTGCGATGGTCCCCAAGTCTTATCTTCTCGATTAAGAATACAACCCTGTTATCGCTTCATCCGTCGTCGTAACATTGCGATCATGGGAAGGATTGCCAGGCCGATGAGACCGAGCGAGGTCGGTTCGGGAACGGACAAAAAGTTGATCTGATAGTTGCGGCCGCCCGCACCGGAAGCGTGTCCGGACTCGATGACTTCACCAACCGCCGGCGTGTAATCCGTGCCAACTCGGTTAGCCTGGAACATTCCTGAGCCTCCGTCACCACCGAAAGTGACGGTTCCGCCTGCGTCGTCATCGAAACCATCTCGGTACTGCCAGAAACCTGCAAAGTAATCGTTGCCGTCGTCCGGAATCGCGTCACTCCCCCAGGAGACGGAGTTTTCGCCAGCATCGGTTGCATTCGAGACGGGACCAATGCCCCAGATCTCGGCGACGCCATCAACGTTCTTGAGAATCAGAGGTTGGACATGGTGTTCACCGCTAGCGCGGCTCGCTTCTGCATAGTAGGTAACCGTCGAAACACTTTCACCGGCAGGAATGCTGCCAGCGCCGTTTAAAACGGTAACGCCACTCCATCCATCGACCGAACCGTTCGTCAAGGGTAACGGGGCTCCCGTTTCGCCTGCTTGGAGCAAACTCACACCGATCAACAAAATTGGTAAGCAAAGTAATTTTTTCATGACAAATCCTATGTTTTTGTGTCGAAAACGAATGTGTTCGAGCTATCGGTCGCTTTGAAATAGAAAGAAACGCGAGCAGAACGGCTGGCGTTGCGACCGATCAAAGGCGCCTGGGGCAATTGACGTGTCAAGAACGATGAATGCTGGATGGAATCATCCCAGGCGAAAAGCAGATGCTGATGGGTTCAGCAGGTTGCTGAACAAATCACTGGCGGCTCAACATTTCAAATAGGCTCGTGAAGAGCGTGTTAGAGAAATAGGAAGATTTCGCTCCGTGATCCTATTTCTTCTAGTTTGGCAGGTCAAACAAAAACTCGCTTCTTGCTCATTTTTTTTATCCTGCCTGGCAGGCCGACTTTGAAAGGGGTGCTCAAGGACTCGAAATGGAAAGAATTCTTGACAATTGTTGCCAGCGTGGATGAGTCAGAAACATTTTGGGGGTCGCTTCGACGTAGCTGCGGCCTTGCTCAAGATGGCCGTGTTTTGCGAGTTCTTCCACGAATTCAAAGAGATTTCGTCGGCGAGGAGGCATGATCCAATGTCCGGGGAATGGCAGGCTGGCGGCCCGCCAAGCAGCCGTCGTCTTGGCTGCCGACAGCTTGCCCACATCTTGGACGAGTTGCTCGACGGAAACCGGGCCTCGATAAATAGCGATCACTCGTCCCTGTCGATCGAGCAAAAAGCTCGAGGGAACGGGCAGCGGGGCGTGGGATTCAAAAATAGTGTCATTTAGCAGTTGAAGTTTAAAAAGCAGCTCGGCATCGGCTTGGCCGGCTCTGAATGGGAAGTTCATCTTTTTGAGCAATTGTTGACTCTGGTGAGACTGACCATCCTGCTGCGCACCTGAGGAGAGAAGATCGTCGACATTCAACGCGACGATGTCGATCCGTAAGGCGCGTAATGCTTGGCTCTGCTGACTGAATTCCTCGAGTTCTCGAATGCAAGGTTGGCACCAAGCGGCCCAAAGATTCAGCAAAGTTAAGCGGTCTTGCGGTTCCACCAGGTCGGCAAGTTTTCCCGAGGACGATTGGTAATGATTGGCGGGTAAGCGAATCATTGAGAAGCTCATCGCTTCTGAATCACCCTGATTGGCGATTGGCTTCACGGGGTCGGAGTCGAGCAGTTTGCGCGCAGAGGTCGCAATCGGATGGGGGGCAGGGTCTCCTTCGATGAACAGCAGCGTCCGATCCACTTCGGTGACTTGGAACGTTTGCTGTTTTCCTAATGGCCAGGTGACTTCGACTCGATCGATGGATGTTGCGTCACCGAGACCGATGTGCAGCCGTTTGCTTGATTGAGCGAGAAAACCGTCGCCGGCCCGTAGGGTTCGCGAAATGGGAGTGGCCGTTTGATCGGTGAAGACTCGAACACGGGCTCCGATTCCATCTCGATTTGATTGGACCCCTTGCAGGCAGATGGTTAAGAAATGATTCGTGGTCTGCATTTGATTCAGCAAGAATCTTAGTTGCGGACTGTTGCGGTTGGAAATCCAGACATCCAAGTCGCCGTCTGAGTCCCAATCGACTAAAGCGGCGGCGCGACCATCATCTGCCCAATCAAAACCACTGATCGATGAGACGTTGGCAAAGCCTTGGGTTCCCGTGTTTAAGAAGGCACAATGTGGCTCATTCCCACTAAAAGAGCGGCCCTCTCGTACAATCGAGAGAAATTGTGCGGCGGCGGTTCCTTCCGGATTGCTATTGCTAGTGCCCACCGATAAATTGCCGCGCGACCCGACCTGTCGCCAAAAGAAACTTCACAAGTCACCCGGGTCATGAGTCGTGATATAACCATTCGCGACGAGCAGGTCTTCCCAGCCGTCATTGTTAATGTCGCAGAACAATGATGACCAGGCCCATCGTCCCATTTCTACGCCAGCCAATGATCCTGTTTCCTCAAAGGAAGTACCGATATTTTGAAACAGTGAGTTTCCCTTGGCGAACCGTCGATAAAGTTGTTTGCGTTGCGGGCTGGCGTTGGGCAGAAAGCCGCTTTGAGGTGTGATGCGATTGCCCGCCGACGAAAACATGTTGCCGACATAGAGATCCATCTGGCCGTCTCGATTGTAGTCCCCCCAAGAAACGGACATGCCTGAGCCAAAGTCGATTAGATTTTGCTCCGCTGCCACTTCGGCAAATTGTTGACCGTCATTGCGATAGAGACAGTTTGCCCCGTAATCGTTCGCGACGTAAAGATCTTGATCACCGTCGTTGTCGTAATCCTCCCAGGAAGCAGCAAGGCTATGGCGTTGATTGTGGGTGTCGAGGCCTACCTCGGTTGTCACATCTTGGAAGTTCCAGTCGCCATTTGCAGAGATGTTATTTTGTAAGAGGTGGTTTGCGCCGCCGTCATTCGCGTTGTGATATACGAAAGCTGGCAAGCCTTGTTGGGAGCGAGATGCCTGCGATGCATAATCGACCAATTGATAAAGATCCAGATCTCCATCGTTGTCATAGTCGACGGCCGAAATTCCTTGTAAATCGATGTCTGGCAGTTTCACAAGCTGTCGCATGCGGAATTTTAGATCCGCGTTTTCGTAAAGGCAGATGCCCATCATCGTTGCGATGGCAGCGTCTTGGTCACCATCATTGTCAAGATCGACGAATACGGCACTCGAAGTGCGGTCGAGAAGGTTCAAACCGTATTCGGCAGAGCGTTCCCATGCCGTTCCGTCTTGCTGTTGTAAAAACAGCCGGTTCGGCAGACCCCCGGGTTGGCAAACGTACAAGTCATCGAGTCCGTCGTCATTGATGTCGACGATCGAGAGGCCGTGTTTCGAGAAATATTCCATGCCGTGAGCTGTTTCGATCCGTGTTAGCCAATATTGAAGTCCATGAATCAACTGTTGTTGGAAGCTGTCCGTTTCTCCGATTACCGCCAACGTCTGATCCTTAAACCACGCTGGGCCCGATCGCTGAGTTTCTTCCAGGTTGATCAATCTTGCGGAAACTAAGCGGGGCAGGTTTGCATCATTGCTGAGCCATTGATATTCCCAGTGGGTTAATCTTTGCCACGAATGCTGCGGTGTTTGGGTGGATGCTTCCACGACAACTTCCGTTGAAACGGCATGATTGCCGAATTGAACGGTAATGATCTTTGGTTTGATGTGAGTTGCCGGTGCTGGACCATTTGCGAGAAGGTTCAGGAACTTTGTAATCGCATCGCTGCCCTGCAGCTCGGTTGGAGTTTGTAGATCCGCGATTCGCAGTACGCTCGTTTGCGCGTTAGAGAAAATCTTTCGCGGAAGGGTCGAATCGAACGTCAGCGAAAATGTTTCTGCGAAACACTCAGAGGATGGCAGATTGGAAGTCGTATGCTTTAAGGCTTCGCTCACCTTCGTTAGAGTCTGACTTGCGCGGTCGGCAAATTGTTCCGTTGGCCAATTTGTGCTGCTCGCCGCAAGCCGGCTGGAATCGGTTTGAAATCGCGATCCCGATAAGGTCGGCCTCGTGTTCTCATTCGGTGACGTCTTGTCATCAGTTAATGAGGATGGCTGCTCCTGCAATTCGCTCGAGGGCCACCAACGGGCACTGATCCACAAGGAACCACCCAGGCCAAGTACGATCGCGACGACGAAACAAATTCGAACTTTGTGCGTCATACGGAAAACGTTGCGTGAAAAAGGTTCTGTCGAGTTTCATTGATCTGAATGTTGCGAGTGATTCGTCCTTGCCTCGGAACTCATCGCAACTTGACTTTATCTTACCGTCTCTTGTGCGCCTGGGGGCTCTTTAGACGTAATTCGTTGATTCCATGAGTTGCGACTGCTTGACGGTAGGTTAAAGTGAGGTGTCCCGAGGAATTCGATATCAACTTGATGCGTATGAAATTCATGTTCCTTTCTCGTAAACGTGCACGATACACCTTAGCCGTGATGAGCGCGGTCGGACTGGTTGTTTTTATCGGCCTGGCCTGGGGCTATTTTCGAGGGCAAATTAGAAAGGATCACCCGGGCATTCGCTCCGAGGGCATTCGTTCCGAGGGGCACTCACGGTTCTATTTAAAACCTCTCGACGGTCAGCTCACTAACGATCTGCGAATTCAACGAGCGGACGCGAGCGAAGGCGACTGGATCAGCGAGCAAGAAACTGCAGCTCTCATGGAAAAGTTGGATCGATTCAAAGCGTGCGTATTGGATCGTAGCCGCACTGTTGCCGATTCAACGCTGCTTGCGCCCGATTTTCAGGGGCAATTGCTGACTTCTACGAGATTGCATCTCGTCTACCACGACAAAACGATGCGGATCTCTCACCTGAATTCAACGGATAAGGACGCGGATTTTACCAATTCAATTGAGCAACAGTTTGACTCATGGACGGATCCGAATGCGAAGATCAGTCAGTGTTCCTTCAAGGTCATTCGGATTCGAGCGGTCGACGGACAGTTGCGAGCTCGTTTGCTGCTGCAGCTAGTTTCCAAGTCAGCCGGAACCATCCAACAAGATAATTTGATTTGTGATTCTGAGTGGGAGTCGATCGAAGCAGAACGCCGCTTGCGTCGCTTGGCTGTCGTGAAGCTAGAACGCATCGAGTTTGTTGCCAGTGGAAGGGGCCTCCTGGATGACGCAACAGCTGCCGTGTTGCCCCTAGGAAAGGCCGGGCGTGATCACGTCCTGCGAGGTATCGACCATTGGAGCCAGCGTTTAACGGGAATTGACGATATGCATATGTACGGCCACCACGGTTTGGCGGTGGGCGATGTCAATAATGATCTTCTGGATGATGTTTATGTTTGCGATGCAGGTGGGTTGCCGAATCAACTTTATTTGCGCGGGGAAGGGGGTATCGCAAAGGCGGATGCCCAGCGGGCAGGTGTCGATTGGTTGGAGGCGTCGACGTGCGCACTTTTGATTGATCTGGATAATGATGGAGACCAAGATCTTGTTGTAGCAACTGTCGCGGCGCTCATCTTTGCAGCCAATGATGGGCAGGGACGGTTTCAAGTTCGTGCGGCGAAAACAGGTTTTCCCGAAGCGCATTCACTTTGTGCGGCTGATTATGACAACGATGGAGATCTTGATCTCTACGTTTGTAATTATGGAGCGGCAGGCGGAAGAAGCGGTCAGCGAGGTTTTGAGGCGACGATACCCGTTCCCTATCACGATGCACAGAACGGAGGACGCAATATCCTGTGGCAAAACCGTGGGCGTTTTCAGTTTCGCGATGTGACTCGCCAAGTCGGGCTCGAACAGAATAATCGCCGATGGACTTTCGCTGCGGCTTGGCAGGATTATGACGACGACGGTGACATGGACCTGTATGTGGCCAACGACTTTGGACGCAACAGTCTGTACCAGAATCAAATGGGAAAGTTTCGTGACGTGGCGGCTGCGTCGGGTGTTGAGGACATGGCAGCCGGAATGTCGGTTGCTTGGGGAGAATATAACGGAGATGGGCGCAGTGATCTGTATGTTGGAAACATGTTCTCCGCAGCAGGTTCTCGAGTGACCTATCAGCGAAGATTCGTTGATAGTCACTCAACAGCTGACACGGGGGGCGTGCAGCGAATGGCTCGTGGGAATACGCTCTTTGCGGGTGATTCCGAAGGTCGATTTGTTGATGTAAGCCTGGCTGCCGGTGTCAACATGGGCCGTTGGTCGTGGAGCTCAAAATTTGCGGATCTCAATAACGATGGGTGGGAAGACCTGATTGTTGCAAATGGATACTTCACGAATCAACGCACGAACGACTTGTGAAGTTTTTTTTGGCGGCAGGTCGTGTCACCTGCACCTCCATCCATGGAAGATACGCGTCGTCTTCAACGGTATCGGAAATCCTGGCATGAGATCATGGAGATGGTACGTTCTGGAGCGTCCTGGAGTGGTCGGGAAAAAAATTGCGTCTTTCTCAATTGTCAGGCAGGCGCAGGGCAGGATAAGACAGTGCAATTTGCCGATATATCGGCCGTCAGCGGCATGGGGTTTCCTGATGATGCACGCTCGATGGGAGTCTTGGATTGGGATCAGGATGGAGATCTCGATGTGTGGATTCGTAATCGAACGGCGCCACGTCTACGCGTGATGTTGAATCGAACCGATCAGCTTATGCCAAATCGGAAAACGATTGCAGTCAAATTGCGAGGTGTAGCCTGCAATCGAGATGCCATTGGTGCCCGTGTCGAGATGGTTTCACCTCCTGGTCGACGGCAGTTACGTTCGGTAACCGCCGGAGATGGCTTCATTTCGCAATCAAGCAAATGGTTGCATTTTGCTGCGGATCAGGAGGTGTCATCGGTCACGGTCCACTGGCCGGGTGGAAATCGGGAAATAATCCACGGCCTGGATGTGGCGGGTCGTTATCTTGTTCAGCAAGGGGCAGGCGAGGCCCGTCGAGTGGAAGATCTTCCCAAGCTGAAAATCGCTCCGAAGGTTACAGCGGTTCCAGGGGTGACCGACTCGGCACGAATCGTGTTACCTGGGCGAATTCCGTTGCCTGATTTAACGCTGGTGCCAGATTCCACGTCCTTGCCTAGCACGCTGGGAACGCGCCCAACTTTAGTTGTTTTTTGGACTCGATCCTGTGCCAGTTGTCGAAGTGAATTGGCGAACTTAGCCGCGCACCAGCAGGCATTTGATCGTCAAGGTTTGGCCGTTTTGACGATTTGTTTGGATGGACTGGGGACGAGTGACTCGGTTGCTGCACGAGCTGCTGATGATTCAGTCAGTTTGCCATCGATAAGAATTCCCTTTGCAGGCGCGACGACAACAGCTGCGTCGATGCAAAAGCTGCAGCATTTCCAAAATTGTCTTTTCGACAGTTATCCCAAATTGGTTGTGCCGTTTAGCTTGCTGGTGGATAGCGATAAAAAAGTAATTGCCTTGTATCGTGGGGCATTCTCTGCTGAAGTCTTACTTGACGACTTTGAATTATTCTCGATGTCTGATCAACAACTCCGCGATGCGGCCGTGCCGTTCGCGGGGTCTTGGTTTACGAAACCAGCGACCCAGGTGGATTTGGCCGAATATATGGGAAGACGGATGATCTCACGCGATGTTGATGAAGGGCTACGCTATTATCAGATTGCGTTGGAGAGTTCGCAGGACGAGGCCAAACAAAAGCAGTTGAGACAGGTTCTCGTCACCACTCAACTTCGCTTGGCGCGTTCTGCGGGTAGGGCGAACGAAATGGTAAGGTCCGCACGATATTTTCAGGCAGCACTGCAAGTTGCTCCAGATTCAAATGATGTGCATCGTGACTATGCTGTTTTCTTGGCTCGGAGTGGTGAGTTCGAAAAAGCTGAATCCCATCTGAGGGAAGCCTTGAGGATTCGTCCCGAAGATCCCGTGGCAAGGAAAAATTTGCAGCTGTTGCTGAAACGCAAAAAACGGGACTAAGCTGGCTGTTGCCAATCAAGGACTGCGGTGAAAGGGCTTTGACTGTTGGTAAAGTTCCCGACGCGCCTTGATTTTCTTGGCGAGCGAGGATTGACCGCGCTCGAGGCAAATGGCCAAAGCCCGCGTGGAGACCTGCAAGGCTTTATCGAAGTTTCCCTGCTCGGCGTAAGCGGCTGCTAAGGTATCTAAGAAATCCGAGTCATTGCGATCCGTAAGCTCAACGGATTGCTTGGCAAGCTCGACAGCTCGCTGGCCATCACGGTAAGCCGGTGCCGGATGAGTCGCAAGTAGCCAAGCGAGATTGTTGATGGCACGCAAGCTGGTCGGGTTCCGTTTCAACGCTAACTCATAGAGTTTAATTGCCGAGTCAGGTCGTCCTTCCTGTTCACGGATTTGCCCCAAAGCCGTTTCGACTCCGTCAAAATTTGGATCGATTCGGACTGCGACGCGAAAATGCTCTTGGGCTTTTTGATGTCCGCCTCGATGATAAAAAGCAGTTCCCAGACGAACAATCGCTGGTAGTAGTTGCCGCTTGGGGATGTGCTGGAGGCGTCTGACATAGTCATCGGCTTCCAGCAAAAATCCGGCTGAGATTAAGCCGTCAAGGATCGGGATCAGCGGCATTTGAAGCTGGGGTTCGAGCCATTTTCCAGCGAAGAGTGCGTTTTTGGAACGAAGTTGGTCTTGATCCCATTCGAGCGACTGCAGGTCCGTCAGGATGCGGTCGACAGAAACCGGACCTCGGTACCAAGCAAGGAGTCGTCCTTGGCCATCAATCAAGGCACTTGTTGGAATCGGTAATGGCAGGTGCAAGTCAAACATGTGGTTGTTTAGGAGTTGCAGCTTTTCGATCAGGCGAGCATCTGCGGTGCCTGATCGGAATGGAAAGTCAATTGCTGCGAGTAGCTCACCAGGCTCCCGGGAAGCGGTCGCTGGATTAAGGCTGTCGACATTTAAAGCCACAACGTCGAGACCGACGTTGGCGAAAAGTTGCTGATTCCTCGACAGTTCTTCAAGTTCGATCAAGCACGGTTTGCACCAGGATGCCCATAGATTGAGTAACACGGCTTGACCGGAGCCAGGTTGAAATACATCTGCGGCTTCACTGGACGAGGTGCGATACGGAAGTCTTGGCACAGGCAAACGGGAGAGGGTCCGTACGCTTGCCTGGTCGGATGCCTCCGTGGCCTCGCTGAGTGAATCGGGTGAATCCATCCCTTGCGGCAAGGAAATGGGATGGACCGAGACGATGCTTGCCTTGGATTCGCCCTGTCGTAACAGGTAATGACGATTGGGACTCACATCGGAATATTGATCGGTCGTTCCGTCTGGCCAATGCACGAGTACCTGTTTGATTTGTGCATCTTTTCCGAGTCCAAAGTGCAGCCATTTGCTTGATTGAGCCAGATATCCATCGCCGGCACTCAAATTTCGAATCATACTCGGTGCTCTGGCTTCAACGCATTGGATCTCGACTTTCGCTCCAATGCCATCTCGGTTGCACGTCGTGCCTTCCAGTCGGAAGGCGACGAAACGATTGGAAGAATGAAGGCCGTTTTGCAGATAGCGAATTTGGGGGCCGTTGCGGTTGATGACCCATAAATCCAGGTCTCCGTCCTGGTCCCAGTCGACTCGCCCAATTGCACGACCATCATCTTCCCAATTCAGTTGAGCGGCGGCAGATACATCGGCGAACTGTTCGCTACCAGTGTTGAGAAAACAGCAGTTGGCTTCGTGCCCACTGAAAGATCTACCCTGGCGAATGAAACGTAGCAACGTTCCCGAATTTTCCGTGTTGCTGACGCCTTCACCGAGTGACACGGGCGCGCCACCCCCTTCTTGCGACAGGACCTGTCGCCAATAAAAGCTTCACAAGTCACCGGTGTCTTCCGTCGTCATATAACCATTGGCAACCAGTAGGTCCTCCCATCCATCATTATTGAGATCAATAAACAATGAACTCCAAGCCCATCTGCCACGTTCCACACCCGCGACTTTTCCAACTTCTCGAAATGTCTTATTTTGCTGATTTAAGAACAGTGAGTTTCCTTTCGCGAGTCGCTGGTATTCACCGCGGACCCCCTCTCCCTCGTCAGGACGAAAGCTCGGTTGAGTGGTGACTCGCTGCCCGGCAGATGAAAACATGTTGCCGACATACAAGTCAGGCCAACCATCCCGATTGAAATCGCCCCAGCTTACCGACATGCCGGACCCGATGTCGGTCACTCCTGCTTGTTCCGCGATGTCGACAAACAGACCCTTTTGATTCTCGTACAGATAGTTGCGACCAAAGTCGTTGGCGATGTAGAGATCTTGGTCGCCATCCCTATCAAAGTCTTCCCAAGCCGCGGCTAAGCTGAATCGATCTCCGCCGTTCTCCAAGCCAGTAGCCTTCGTAACGTCCTTGAAAGTCCAGTTGCCCGCCGCAATCGTGTTGTGGAATAATCGATTAAGACCACCGCCCCTGCCATCCCGATAGAGGAATTGCTGTTTTGTGTCGGGCATCGACGCGCGGTAGACGCAAGCGAAAATGTCGAGATAGCCGTCATTGTCGTAGTCAACGGTCGATAGGGATTGGACGTCGTAATCAGCAGGCAGTTGTTGTCGTTTTGTAAAATGTCCGCTCGAGTCATTTTCCATTAACACGATTCCAACGGGCATGCCCAGTACAAGGTCTTGGTCCCCGTCGTTGTCCAGATCACAAAACAGTGCCGCGCTTGTTTGGTCAAGCCAGTCGATGCCAGCAGATTCGGATTGGTCCGTGGCTGTGCCATCGGCTTGTCGTATAAAAAGCTTGTTGGGTAGGCCGGGAGGCTGGCATAAAAATAGATCGTCCAGGCCGTCACCATTCGCATCGCCGATGGCAAGGCCATTGCGAACCGAGGTGTCGAAGCGTTGAACTCGCTCCACCCGCTGTAACCAGTGATGATGGCCGTAGGACAATTGGTGACGATAGGAAGGGTTCTTTCCCAAGACAGCGCTCGTTTGGTCCGTAAACCATTTGCCGCCTTCGATTGTGATTTCGGATTCTTCGTATGCCGTAACGCGAATGGACATCAATTTTGGAGAGTCTACCGCGTGGGTCCAGTGGCAAAGCCAGGTCGCATTCATTTGGCGACTGGTGTCGCCTTCCTGGTTGGTGAGTTCGACCAGAACCGTTGTTTCCACTTGTTCCTTCGACAAGCGTATGCCAATGATCTTAAAGTGAGCTTCAACGGCTTGATTTGTCGACTCGGTTGCTGAAGGCGACGTCCCACCTAATTGGCGGATTGCTGATCGTAGACCCTTCACTCCTCGCAGGTCCTCACCACCCTCGGAGATTACACCCCGACGTACCACCAGCATGGCATCCTGATAGACCTCATTCAGCTTCAAGGGACGCAATGGGACTGCTCGAAAGTCGGGGGTGATGAGAGAACTGATTTCGGTCGAAAACTTAGCATCGTTTGACAACAATGATTTGTCCTGCAGTGCACTAGCCAGTTTTTTTAGCTGGCTTGCTGCTGATTCTGCGAACGCTTCCGATTCCCAGCCAGCCTCTTGCGCCGACAGAGTGGCTTGGTCCTTCGCGAGACGCTGAGCGGTCAGAGAAGTTCTAATAGATGATGGCTCAGTTGCTTCGCTGCTACCATTGGAACTGCCATCATTTGAAAGGATGGGCAGTTCGGTGAAAAGCTCGGTTTCCGATAGATTTGGTTCCGGTGAAGTTGCTTCTTCCGGCTGCTGCTCAGCCAGTTCACTGGCACGAATCCGTGGGGGCGGAACCGGAAGCACGGTTGGCTCCGGCGAGACAGATGCAGACGGACCACAAGCGGTTGACAACGCTAAAACAGAAGCCAGCAACAAACTGCCAATCTTACGCTGGACGGGTTGGAGCGGAATTGTGTGCATAGCTGGCTTTCACCTTCAGGAGGACCCGCCTCATTCTAATACACACGCTTAGTGAAGTCAGTTTTTCAAATGAGGTTGTAGGCTGTTTGATCGACTATGGTCTGCGGGCGATCCTCTGTCTGACATGAAGGATGCCATTAAAACGAAACGGATCGTGGGCAAGCGAGCCGGAATTGTGCCGGAAAACATAGGATTCTCGGTGTCGCTGATGGATTCTTCGGAACTTTTGATGTGACGGGCATGTTTGCCATCTGAAACGAATTTGCCATGCTGTGAGGCTTGAGCGAACCAAAATGTTTTCTTTTCAAAATGGCTCTCGTCCGCTCAATCACCAGAAAATCAGCGATGGGTTGCTGATTCTCGAACAACGTCACTCGAATCAAACGTGGGTGACTGAGCTTCTTGCACGAAGTTGACGTCCGATGACTGGTCATGAGCAAGAACAGTAGATTGAGAGTTGACTTGCGAATCCAGGTAAGACTTTGAACGGCGATGCACCGTTGGGCAATAGGTCAAAGATGAGGTCGTGTTTTTCGTGTCGGAATAAGCAGTATCTAACGCTTGTTGCAAAGTGAATTGTTCCATCGAGTCGCGGATTGAGTTGACTAACTGCCAAGGTTTATAGTTATCTTCTGCCGGTTGCTGGAAAGTTGAAAGCTGTAAATATTACGCGCCTCGGTCGAAAAAATCACGCCAGTTTGTGGTGGTGATGGAGGGAGACGACGGAGGGGGGGCAGGGCTGCTGGCAGCTTCGATCCCCCCCCCCGTTTTGATGATTTTGCAGGGAAATGATTGACTTGCTCTTCGCGCGATTCTAGAACATGGACTACACCTTCAGAGCTCGCTTACATCTCCAGAACAATACGAACAGCGTGGAAGGCAAAGTCTTGCTTTGTCTTTTGGCCATCATCGATTTTCTTCATCACGTTGTAGAGGGTGCCAACATGAGAGTGATCCTGTTGTTGAGCCTATTTGTTACTTACCCCACTGTGCTGCAGGCAGAATTTGTCGGTGCTGAACTGCCGCTCGAAGACGGTACGCCAGATGGTTGGTCGGGGGTGCCGGTTATGTACGGCAACGTCTTGCCGGCTGGCGAAAGTATTTCTACCGTTCGTTACTACACCGCGGATGCGCGGTTCGAAGCCGAGGACGGTGTGTACCACATGGTGCCATTGATTGTTCAGCAGGAAGACGGTAGCGAAGAGGATGGAGAAGGTATTTTTACGGTTTGGGAGGTTGGACCTGCTCACACAGCAGACGGAACCGGCGACCAGGAGTTCAGCTGGGGGAGTTCGGCTGTTCCTGACGACGGAAACCTTTATCATCCAGCCGCTTTGCAATGGAATGAGGGATTCAATAACACGAACGGTGGACACATTGCATTCGCGGAAGGCGGCGGCGACGGGATGCATTACTTCGACATCGATACGACTGACTTTATACCGGATGAAGATATTGGAGACATTGAACCTGAGATGGTGTTGTCGGATCTGACAATTCACACAGCCGGTTTTGGGAGTCGCTACTATCAATTGAACTTCGAGACTGGCAGTCAGGCCGATCCGGGTGATTTCAACGCGGATGGTCTCGTTGACAATGTAGATATGGATTTGTTGTCAGGTGAAATACGCAATGGCGGACAGGACACAACGTTCGATGTCAACAGTGACGGTACGGTTAATGACGCTGATCGTTCGAGTTGGGTGATTGATGTAAAGACGACCTGGTTTGGGGATTCGGACTTGAACGGACTGTTTGACAGCAGTGACTTTGTACTTGTGTTTCAAGAAGGATTGTTCGAGACAGGCAGTCCGGCCGGCTGGCGAGAAGGGGATTGGAACGGAGATGGTCGTTTCAGTAGCAGCGACTTTGTGACAGCTTTCCAAGATGGGGGGTTTGAAGCTGGCCCCCGAGATCCGGCCGCTGCACTAGTGCCAGAGCCAAGTACGTTGATCATGGTGATTTTCGGCGCCGTGACTTGTCTCTATATGAAACGGCGACGTTAGCTTTGATGCACTGATTTTGGAAACCGCTCGTCGAGTTGGCTGAGCTGATCGGCTTCAAGATTTTCGAAGCGCAGCACAAATCATGACCTCCCTGCATGGATTTTTTCTGTGTCGAGAGGTTTTTTATTTGGATGACGAGCTGATCACATTTGGAGGTGCTAGAGCTTTTGATTAGTTGCTGATTTCTTTCGAACCGTCTTCTGCAACAATCGGTTGTGAACGTTGTAAGTCGACTATAATACCGATTCGACTGATCGACGTTCCTTGACGTGCTGTGTGTGGAGGGTTCGATTCTGTGCGGTGATTGGTCGAGAAAACGGCCCCGCCTCAATCAGCATAATTGACTGGATAGAATGCCATGTATCGAGCGATGACGCTAACTTTCTTCATGCTTTTGCTCTCATCACAAGCTCGTGCCGAGTCGGACAAGTCCATTCGAGTGTTTGTGCTTGCAGGTCAGTCAAACATGGTCGGAACAGGTCAGATCGCTCTGGATCTGAAACGCAATGATGGCAGAGGATCATTGGAATGGCTCGTTCACGAGCCATCAAAGGCAGCGCAGTTCGAACATTTGGTGGATGCAGATCAGAATTGGGTCGTGCGCGATGATGTGCAGATTTGGTTCCTCGACCGGAAGGGCGGGTTGGCGCCCGGTTATGGAGGTGGTGAAACCACGATCGGACCGGAGCTTGGTTTTGGATGTGTCGTGGGAGACGCGATCGACAACCCCATTTTACTGATCAAGCTGGCTTGGGGAGGTAAGAGCTTGGGACGCGACTTTCGTCCGCCGAGTTCGGGTGGCGAAGTCGGACCCTATTATAAAAACGTGATTGAAACGACCCGCAAGGTGATGAACGATGTGGGTGAATTGTTTCCGCAATTTGCGGGCAAGAAATTGGAGTTAGCCGGTTTTGGTTGGCATCAAGGTTGGAACGATCGTGTGAACCAGAAACTTAACGACGAATATCAGCAGAACATGGCTAACTTTATTCGTGATGTGCGCAAGGAGTTTAACCATCCCGGGCTTCCTTTTGTGATTGCCGAAACCGGCATGAGCGGTCACAAAGAAAAGCACCCACGCGCCTTGTCGCTGATGGCTGCCCAGGCTGCTGTGGCCGAACAGAAGGGATTTCAGGGAAATGTTGCATTTGTGGGAACCCGGGATTTCTATCGTCCGCCGGAAGTGTCACCAGCGCGGCAGGCATATCATTGGAATCGAAATGCGGAGACCTACTACCTGATTGGCCAGGGAATGGGGCAGGCGATGCTTCGGCTTATGAATCGTGAATAGGCCTACGACAGATACCGTGGCAGCGTCAGATGAGAGAGGAACAGGCCAACGATGTGTGGATTTCAATCACCGGATTGTTCGCGAGTGCAGTATCCTTCGCGAGTGCAGTATCCTTCGCGAGTGCCCTTGATGGTTCTTTGGAAACCACTCGTCCAACGAATATTCTGGAGTGACCATCGAAAAGGCTACTCAGATTTCAAATGATCGTTTGACCGACACCCATTTCAGTCATTGAAAGTAGGAATGAATCATGCGGGTGATTGTTTATTTTACCGCCGTCTGTTGGGCGATCAGTTTTTATCTACCTGCATTTCGTTTGTCAGCTGACGAAGTCGATTATGTGCGCGACATCCAGCCGATACTCGCTGAAAAGTGCTATGCTTGTCACGGACCGGATGAAGCAACTCGTGAAGCAGGGCTTCGATTTGATATCCGTCAGGCGGCACTCGCTGAGCTGCCTTCGGGGCAGAGAGCCATTGTGCCGGGAAACGCAGCGACAAGCGCTTTGGTCGAGCGGATTTTGCAAGCGGATAGCGAGCAACGCATGCCGCCTCCGACCACTAAAAAAATACTGACACCATCGGAACGTCAAATCCTCAGACAGTGGATCTTGGAGGGCGCTGAGTTTACAAAACATTGGGCCTTTGTTTCCCCAAATCGTCCTACGCCACCTCTAAAAGCGAAAGCCTGGGGAGAGAACGTGATCGATCAGTTTGTCTACGACCGGCTCCTACAAAATGGTATGTCACCATCGTCGGAAGCGGATCGAGTGACTTTGATGCGACGTCTCTCGTTCGATTTGCGAGGGCTTCCGCCATCCATTGCGGAGGTTGACGCCTTTTTGGCTGATCAGCGTGAAGACGCTTATGGGAAAGTGGTGGACGAAATGCTCAAGTCGGTCCATTTCGGTGAGAAACTTGCCCAGGACTGGCTTGATCTAGCGCGCTATGGCGACACGAACGGATACCACAGCGATAGTCATCGCGACATGTGGTTGTATCGTGATTGGGTGATTCACGCTTTCCACACGAATATGCCTTATGACCGATTCATTCGCGAGCAGCTGGCTGGCGATCTCATGCCCAACGCAACTGAGGAGCAACGCATTGCCTCTGCATTCAACCGGAATGCACCTTTCAACGAAGAAGGTGGTGCCGATCCGGATGAATTCTTTGTCGCTTACGCGGTAGATCGCACGAACACCACCGGGCAGGGGCTGCTGGGCCTAACGTTTGGGTGTGCACAATGTCATAGCCATAAATATGATCCCATTTCGCAAACAGAATATTACGAGTTTCTTGCGTTCTTCAACAGCGTCGATGGTGAAATAGGTGGTGGTGGTGAAAATGGACATCACAACAGGCCTGTGCCGCCAACCTTCGCTGCCAAGTCCCCCTTGCGTCACTTACAAGTTGAGCAGCTGGGAAATGAAATCAAAAATGCACAAAAGGAATATGAGCAGGCTTTAGAAACAGCGATTGTGCGAGCAGGAACTAGCAAGTCGTTTCATGCCTGGGTCGAGCAGCAAAAGGTCGAGCAAGCCAATCGTTCCAAGTCGGCTGCCTTACCGATTACGGAGGGGCTTGTGCTCCATCTGGATGCCAGCGATGTGAATGGTAATCGAATCGTGGATACCGAAGAGGAATTGGATCCGTCCAGGCGCCTCGAAAGTTGGCATGATCTTTCAGGGAATTCTCATCTTGCCACCGGGCATGGTGCGCCGCGGTATCTTCCGCAAGCGATTGGGGAAAAGCCGGCCATTCGATTTGACGGGAAAACAGACTTTTTTCGCACCGCGACCGGTGCCGAACGTCTTGGTGATGATTTTACGATTCTGACCGTGCATCGCGTTTGGCAGGCGCAGGGGCATCAAATGCTGGTGATGTGGGGGCAGGAAGAGCAGGGTAAGCGTCGTGCGCTATGGCTGACTCAGGATAAGCTGCAATTTGCCTTCAATGGCTACTCTGCCGATGTAGTTGGAGACAGTTCCTTACAGCTTCAGGTTGCTTACATTTGCTCGCTCACGAAGAGCGGCCCCGATCATCAAATCCACTTTGTATTAAACGGAGAGGATGCTGGCGAAGGTCAGGCCACGCTTTCTGATTTCGATAATTCCGCAATTACGATTGGTGCCAATAACGCCGGAGCTGAGCATGCATCGATCGATTTAGGTGAATTATTGATTTACGATCGACCATTGTCGCGGGTC
Source organism: Pirellulaceae bacterium (assembly GCA_029243025.1). NCBI lineage: Bacteria > Pseudomonadati > Planctomycetota > Planctomycetia > Pirellulales > Pirellulaceae > Pirellulaceae bacterium. The sequence goes on from JAQWSU010000050.1 coordinate 78,629, forward strand.
GAGCAAAACCTGGTCGGTGACTTTCTCGCGGGGAAATACGCCGTTCAGTCGAAGTATGACGGAGTGCCTGCCGAATTGGCCGCGGTGCTCGACTCACCGAGTTCTGATTGGAACAACGCTCAACGCAGACAAGCAGCTCGTTTTTTTGCGGAGTATGTGCAGTCCGCTTCCTCCCAGCGTTTGCAAAGACTTCGTGATCAACTTCTGCAGGTCAGAATGCAACGTGACACCATCATGGATGCCGAGTCGACTGTGATGGTGATGAAATCCATGCCAAAACGAAAGTCGACGTTTGTCCTAAATCGTGGTGACTTTCAACAGCCGGGCGAATTAGTCACACCCGATGTGCCTGAGATGTTTCCACCTTTGCCGTCTGGAGAATTGCCGAATCGTCTCGCACTAGGTGAATGGATGACACGGCCCAACAATCCATTGTTAAGTCGCGTCCGCGTGAATCATTTGTGGAAATTACTGTTTGGACAAGGGTTGGTGCGGACGCCGGGTGATTTTGGAACACAAGGAGCACCGCCAACCCATCCTGAATTACTCGACTGGTTGGCGGTTACGTTTGTTGATTCTGAGTGGGATACGAAGGCATTGATCAAGCAGATGGTTATGTCCGCCACCTACCGCCAGGCGTCGATTGTGACAAAGCCAGCCAGCCTGAAAGATCCTGAGAATCGTTGGTTGTCGCGTGCCCCGCGTTATCGGCTCTCGGCGGAGGAGATTCGGGACATGGCACTCGCTTCCAGCGGATTACTCCAGCGGAAAATTGGTGGGAAAAGCGTGCGACCCTTTCAGCCTGCCAATTATTTTGCCGCGAATTCTGGTAAGCAATGGAGCCCAAGCAACGGTGTGGATCGCTTGCGACGGGGGATTTACACCTATTGGCAACGGACGGCTCCCTATGCTGCCTTCGTGATTTTTGATGCGCCGAGTCGTCAAATCTGCACAGCCCAACGATCGCGCACGAATACACCGTTGCAAGCACTGGTAACACTGAACGATCCGGAATTCCAACAAGCTGCCCGGGCACTTGCAATTTCCGTACTGGGACAGCAAGGGAAATCGGATCGAGAAAATCTAATCGAGATGTGGCGACGAGTATTAAGTCGAGTTCCCAACGACCAAGAAATGGGGATTCTCACATCGTTGCTGGATGAGCAACGTCAAAGTTACCAGCATTTGGCTGTTTCCGTACCGAAGGATGTAACTTCAACGGGGCCTGCGCCACGGGAGATCTCGTCCTGGACCAATGTAGCCAGTGCTGTTTTGAATCTGGATGAAGCGATAACTCGCGAGTAAAGCACGATGGAAAATCACAGTACTAATCGTAGTGGGGACGATCCGATTGCCACCGATTCGATGATTCGTCGAACGTTTTTGTCACGAACAACGGCAGGCCTTGGACTCGCTGCGTTGCATCAGCTGTCAATCCAAGAGAATGCCGGGGCGGCTCCAGCCTCGCCAGCGATTCAGCCCCAATTCGCGCCTCGTGCAAAGCGGGTCATCTATTTGTTCATGAGTGGCGGTCCTTCTCAGATGGAAACGTTTGACCCGAAGCCTGCCCTGACGAAATACCATGGTGAACTGTTGCCTGATTCAATTCGGCGGGGGCAACGATTGACGAGTATGACCAGTGGTTATGATCCGCGTATTGCCAAAAGTGATCATCGCTTTGCCAAGTTTGGTAATGCGGGCCATGAGATGAATGTGCTCTATCAGCACCTGGGCAAAATGGCGGATGACATGACCATCGTAAGGAGCCTGCACACCGATCCAATTAATCATGATCCTGCAGTCACCTTCTTGCAAACGGGGAGCGGGTTGGAAGGTCGGCCTTCCATCGGTAGTTGGCTCTCCTATGGACTCGGATCGATGAATCGAGACCTTCCAGAATTTGTGGTTTTGGTTTCGGGAAGCGGTCAGCCATTGTTGACACGCTATTGGCATAATGGCTTCCTTCCAAGTCGGCATCAGGGAGTTCAGTTTCAATCGCAAGGTGACGCGGTCTTGTTTCTCTCGAATCCGCCAGGTGTCGACATGGAGAACCGTGGCAAACTGATTCGGCGTATCAATGATTTGAATCGAATCCGACTGCAGACGGTTGGAGATCCAGAGGTTGAAACCAGAATCAACGCTTTCGAACTCGCCTATCGTATGCAGTCGAGTGTTCCTGACTTGATGGATCTGTCGAACGAGAGTCGATCGACGTTGGAAATGTATGGGGCTGAGCCGGGAAAGGCTTCGTTCGCCAATAATTGTTTGCTTGCTCGGCGACTGGCGTCATCCGGTGTGCGATTCATTCAACTCTATGATCGCGGTTGGGATCATCACGGTGCAGTGGCAACCGGAATAAGAAATAAAATTGCACAAGTCGACAAACCGTTGGCAGCGCTGTTAGCGGATCTGAAACAACGTGGACTCTTGGAAGATACGCTTGTCATCTGCGGCGGTGAGTTTGGGAGAACGTCGTATAGCCAGCACAATCGTGGCAAAGAATACGGACGAGATCATCATCCGCGGGCGTTCAGTATCTGGATGGCCGGGGGGGGCATTCGGCCCGGTGTCAACTATGGCAAAACGGATGAATTTGGTTACAACGTGGTCGAGAATCCGGTGCATGTCCACGATTTTCAAGCGACCCTGCTGCACTGTTTGGGGTTAGATCACGAACGCCTCACGTTTCGTTACAAAGGACGTGATTTTCGACTGACCGATGTGCACGGAAACGTCGTGCGTGATCTGCTGGTCTAGCAGGAAAAGTGGCCCGATTGCCGGGCAAGGCGATGTTTTCAATCGGGGTGCCTTCCCCATTGTCACGAAGTTACCTGACCGGCACCCGCATTTGCTCGCTTGGCGACTAATCGATCAAAGTAACTTGTTCAACCTCTTCCGGACTGAGTTTCGGATTCAGCGTCGTGTCACCCGGCTGTGCTCGCTCGAGGGTGATCTCGCAGCTGTACGATGTGTCATCTCCATCCCAGGCATATTTCATATCCCGTAAGATTCCTGTTCGAGGTGGATTGGTGATTGTCTTGCCCACTAAAACAAACTTCTTTGCTGGAATTTTAACCCGTTTGTCAATGTTTTTACGAAGACGTGGAACATCGGTCTGCGACTCGTAAGCTTGTTGCATTTGCCAGGCCGACACTCCAATTGGTAGAGCGATTAAGCAAATGGCGAGCAGCAAACTCAACGAATCCAGAACAGCCCAGTGAGGGGTTTTACTGTCTTTATTGTCATTTATTTAGTTGGCCTGTTGTTGATGAAAACAGCCTCGTTCGGGGGGGCGGTTTTCGAAGTGTCAACGACCGCTTTTTGCGCCCTTCGATCGATTTTAGTTCCTGATCGCCAGCTGTTATCAGCCCTTTGCAGCGAGTGAGGTGGGCGAATTCGAGTTGCGACGGCGTTGCGAGACGCGGCAAGTTTACTAATGGATTCAGTCGAGTTGGAGGATGCGGTCTCTCAATTCAGCCGTGGTAATGTATTTTACTTGTGGCTGGCTGCCTGAATTGATGTGTTCGTCGATATAGCGGAGCACTTCGTGGAACTTGTTGAACTGCTCTTCGCTACTCGTTTCGTGAATGGCTAAGCAAATCGCTGTTGTTGTTCCCTTTCTCGCCATTGCCAAGTGTTCCTTGAAAATGATTTTCATGTCTTCTGCACTTACCATCCAATCGATTTTGCAGGTCTGTGGTATTTCGACTAACGGTTGCTTGTCGATCGCGCTGATAAACGGAGCCTGATGGTTGGGAAGAATCGATATTTGGGAGATTCGATAAGGGGAAGACTTGTATGTCACACTCGCGTCCCAGCCTGATAACGCGTGCCAGCTTGGTGCGTATTGAGAGCCAAATAAAGTTTGAGTTGGAAAGGCTGCAGCGCTGGTCGTGTAACCATGAGATGCAATCATGTTTTGCAAGTCGAGACTGGTTGCATAGAAACCGGCGCAAAACGTTTTGGGGTGGCCAAGCTCTCTGTCTTCAAAAGTTTTTCGAGTGTACTCCAGTAGCTTGCCGATTTCTTCACGTGAGTAACGCGTGATCGGGACAGCATAGCCTGAATCGTCCCGACTTCCTTCCGTCTGCTCTGCATTGACGCTTGGATGGGTGACGAATTTAACCCCTGCTGCCGTGAGGAGGCTTTCATACATATGAAGGTGAGTGCCGATTTCCGCTCCGTGATGGTTTCGAGTCTGTTTCACGAACCGTTCCATGGCTTCGCGCAATGGGGTTTCTTGGGTGTACGCTACCGGGTTGTAGAGGTGTGTCCATCGCATCGTCGGGTGAAGTTTGGTGAGTTTTTTCAATGCCTCAAGATCCCCTTGGGTCATTGCCCAGGGGCGATCGAAATGAGAGACCATGGTCACGTAAACGGTGGGTTCCGCGGCTGCTTCAAGGGCGAAGCAAGTCAAGAAAGCTGCAGCGACCCACAATTTATTAAATCTGGACAGCTGATTGAGGAAGAGGGGGAGCATGCTCACTTTTCCGTGTCTCAATGATTTGCAACGAATTCATTAAACTGACATCGCTAACCTAAAGCAGAAATGTAAAGAAGTCCACGGTGTTCAATCGTATTTGAACAATTGGAGATCGGCGTTGATACGTATGCGAATGACTGGCATGGGAAGGTTAGGAGACCGTTGTCGATGCAATGGATCTTAAAGTCGAATTTTGCATGGTGCGCAGCGAAGTCGCCGATGCAGGATTACTGGATTTAAGTGCTGATTCGATCTAAATTGGGGCGTCCTGCTTCATGAGTTTTTTTAGGTGCAAATTAGATGGTTAATTTCAAATTGGTGCTGAATCATTCCTGGATCTGTTTGGCAATGATCGGGCCAGTGTTGCTATCGGGACTGAGGGTAAGGCCGGTTGTGGGGGAAGAATCCACCATCTCAATGGATCGGGCCAGAATGGCTGCGGTCATCAAATTTGCGGACACTGTTTTGATGCATGGCAGGGATCGTTACGGATCTATTCATTCACCTTTATTTGTTGATCAATTAAATGTCGACACTATGCGTGCGCCGGATCGGACCTACATCAATCGGCTAAACAAGCCAAGTCCACGTCAATGGCAACCATGGCAGCCTGTCATTTCTTCGAATCTGGCTTATCAGTGCAATCTGGCTCGAACCCTGGCCGGTTTGAGTCATTTGACAGGAGATTTGAAATACAAAGAGGCGTATCAGGAGGCGATCCGTTACTGCTTTGAAAATTACCAGACCGAAAGCGGTTTGCTGCATATGGGGCACCACCGATTTATTGATTTGATTAGTGAAAAATATGACGGTGATGATTGGCCTCCTGGAAGTCGCGGCCACGAAATGAAAGGAGATATGCCGTATTATGATCTCTTCTGGGAGACCGATGCTGAATCCACTCGACGGATGCTTGCCGGGCACTGGAACTCTCACCTGAAGAATTGGGTGAATATGGACTTCACACGACATGGACGTTATCACAAGCGTTTGGAAAGCGGTGTGTGGGATCGCCCGCTGGAAGAGCCGGTCAAAGGAATCATTCAGGGAGATTTAACGTTTTTTGATTCGGCAACTGACATCCTTTGGGCGGGCGGTAAGTTGTCGCAGCTAAATCAGGATCAGAAGCCACGTTTGTGGACCGAACGGTTACTCGCACGGTATATCGACAGTTCGCATTCTGAAACCGGTTTACCGCCATTTCACCATACGCAAGCGCGTGACCTTGCCAGTGGTTTTCGATTTCCTCATCGAGACTGGCAGGAATACTCTTTACTCGTGACGAATGGAAGTTCGGGGCCGCCGGACTTTCTCTTTGCGTCGGGTGCCACGATGTTGATGCGTCTAAGTGAACTCCTGGCTGATGAGGGGGTGTATTTTCGAGACTCCGTCTCTTCGTACCTTAAAGCGTATGCCAAGCATGCTTACCGAGTCTCTGACAATACGTTCCGGCCGATTCATTTTGATGGCACGGATCTGTCTTCTTATCGCCGGCTGAGTTCGCCGGCGTACAACATGTCATCTGATGGGCGTTGGCCACCTTGTGAAGCCCATTCGGGATACATGCTCTCTTTCGCGTTGTGTTATCGATTGACTCATGATCCCGAAATCTGGGAAACTCTTCGCGGAATTGTTCGAGGGAATGATCTGGGGGATATCGGTGAAAGCTCAGACCAGGAACCCCGTCTCAAGACGCAAACGAGCCAGGATAGACCGCTGGCGATTTTTGCCTTGGTTGAGTTATTTCGTGCGACGAATAAAGAAGCCTATTTGGATACTGCCCGGCTTGTCGCAAATAACGCCTTCGCCAACCGTTTCAACGAAGAGAAAGGACTCTTTGTTGCCAGTGATTTACATAAGCATGCAAACTTGAATGTGTTAGAACCACTTGCGTTTTTGACACTCGAGGCTGCTTTGCGGGATCAGATCGACAGTGTGCCTACCTATGATGGAACTGTAGCAGCGATTGATTCCGATGGTGTTTTGCGTCCCGTCAACGTGTTGCCCTATCAACCAGCAGCATCAGTTTGTTGGTACGCGCATACGGTGGATGCGATGTGTGATGGTTTGATCCCCGAGAGTTCGCAGGATTCAAGTATTCCTCAAATGTCTTGGTTTCGAAGCCAGCATACAGAAAGTGTGACGGCTGTGTTTCCAAATGTTTTAACCGAGCCGATCGAAGTTGCTGCGCCCAACGATGCCGAGGGAACCAGTAGGTTACTCAACGGAGTCATGCTTGACTCACCCTTCTCCTACACCTTCGTTGGTCCTGGATCCCTCAAAATGAATACGGATTTCAAGATCACTGTTTTGCAGGGAAAACACATTTGGCAAGACGTTACTCTCTATCCAGCGAGTTCCCTGAACTATGTACTCGACATTTCAGCCGGGAGTGAGTGGAAGTTCACGGGGCAGATCTATGAATACTATTCACGCGGTAATCGCGCGGGAGTTGTGAAAAACGGCGACGGAACGGTCGTTGTGACTGGCGATTACCTACCCATCTATAAGGTGAAGGATGAGGACAATCGAGCCTATCGGGGCGATACGGTTGTTAATAACGGCTTGCTGCTGGTCAACAATTCAACGGGAACAGGAATCAGCCCGCGTTCGACGATTCACATTAATGAAAATGGTGTGTTGGGCGGCGATGGAACGATTGGGACGGGCACGACTGAGGCAAGAGTACATATCCACGCCGGCGGTATGCTATCTCCAGGGACTTCTATCGGCACGTTGACTTTGAAGGATGGTTTAACGCTACACGATGGTGCCAGGTTGCGTTTTGATGTTGGCAGTCGCTGTGATTTAGTTCGGGTGGAGACTGGGGCTATCGACTGCTCCCAGGCAAATCGGGTGTTGGTTGAGTTTTCGCAGGTTGGTCGCATGGAAGTGGGGGAAACTTATGATTTGATCGATTGGTCTCTGGCCAGTTCTAGCGGAGTCAACGCTGACAAGTTCGTGCTGGTTTCCGAGCGAATCGACGGTTGGTTCTCGGTGCGGAATAATCGTCTTAGGTTGACCGTTGTCGATTCGCTGTCGGCAGAAAAAAGTGACGTCGCCTCCGATTTGAAACAGGATGATGCCGAAACGCCTGAGACTGTGACACTGTTACATCAAAGTCGCGGCCAAGCAAAGCGATATCGGTGGATCGCCCCACGTAGTGGAGATTGGCAGGATCGAGGTAATTGGCAAGATAGCGAGATTCCGAATGGGCCGCGATGGGAGTGGGCTCAGTATCGCTTTTTGACGCCACGCCTTGTTTCAAGGGTTGACCTCTATTGGCTCGACGACAATGGACAAAATCTTGTGCCAAAAAGTTGGAGGGTCTTTTATCGCGAAGCGGGTAAGTGGAAATCAATGAATGCGAAAACGTCCTATGGAGTTGCCAAAGATCAGTGGAACAAAGTGATGTTTCAACCTGTTGTAACCGATGGCTTGAGATTGAAAGCGGAGTTGCAGCCGAATTTTTCCGGTGGCATTCTTGAGTGGCGTATTTACCCAACAACAACAGATCCGGTCGATCGGTCAAACAAAACGCAGGATGTGCGTGAATGAGATTGTAAGGGAATTTCAAAGAGGTCAACACAATTCGTTCTGTCAGCAAATCGAGCGAGTTGTCGATGCGAATCGTTGTGACGGAATGATGTTTTATTGATCGTCATCGTCGCGATCGAAAAAAAACAGCGTTTGCTAATCCGCGCTGTCTTTGCGGATCGGATGTTGAGGGCGGACGAACACCGATTTGAACTGCTCGTCGATGGAGTGTGCAGTCTGCGAAATTTGAGTTTCAGGAGCCGAGCCGTTGATCTGCAGTTCGAACTGTGGTTGCGCCGGATCGCTCGTCGTAAATCGTATCAATTTTTTGAATTGGCCTGATTCGAAATCGGAATTTATATCGAGCGTCCACGTTTCCGTGGAATTGGGCGCGAGCAACAATGTTCTTCGCACAGGATGGCCACATTTGCAATCATCATCCATTTCGTTGATGACCAGACGCCGAGTACCTTGGTTGATCATGTCAAACGTGACACGACGAACTTCTCCCTCGCTAAGTCGGCCGATGTGGGCACGATCCCTGGTGAGCAACAGACGGGGCGTGTTTTGGTTTTCGCTCGGTGACTGCCAGGGGCAACAAATGACTGTTGCTGTGCTGACTGAGCTTATTGCCAACAGCAGAATTGCTATCCAAGATTTTATTGGAAAATGACGCATGGTTTTTCCAAGCAGATTGTTTGAACCCGATCCGTCAATCGATCTGAATGGCTATTGCACCAGCGAAATTCCTGATGTTCCGTGCTGTGCTTTGCCTGCTTCAAGGTCATCAAAGTCGACGGATTCATCAATATGCGAGATCACATCAAAAAAGACGATTCTCTTAGCCAGTATTTTTCCGAAGAATTCTAAGTCGACATCCTCGCCGGGGGTATTGACGTGGATATAGGATTTGGTGGTGTAAATGACTGCATGTAATTCGCCGAATAGCGGGAGATAGCAAAACTTGTTGTTACCCATTGGGTAGATTTGCAGGTCGATGGGCTTTTCACCGACGTTGTCGATATTGCCATAACGTAAATCAATTGTTCCCTCAACATAGATGCGAGTTGGTCCCGTCACCGTAATTGTTGAGTCGTTGAATAGTGACATTTCGGTAAAGTAGTAAGTCCCAGGCGGTAACGTAATTGAATCGGGGGCGCCTGGTTCGCTGCTTCCAAGCTGAAACTTTTGATTGTCTAAAAGTTCTACACCATTATTGCTTTGATCAAGCAGTGAGTTGTTATTCTGATTGGCTGCGTTTCCGGGGTTAATGTCAGAAAATACAAGTTCGTTTTGGAACGCGATGAAATCACCGGAGACTTGCCATGCGGCCACCGATGGGGTCACGGCATCTTCCCACCATTTCGCATCGCCGTTGATAAACGTGTTACCCCTTAGTCTCAGCACCCCATTGGTACAAATGTCACCGTTGTTGCTCGCGTTCCACGAACCGTATTCACCTTGGCCTGAGTCGTAGCTGTCAGTGAAGGTGAAGTGACCAGAGATTCGATCATTAAAGTAGATTTTCAAAAGTCCGATGATGCCTCCGCAGGATGCACGATCCCGTCTGGCGACGGCGGAGGCCATCACACTTGCATTGTTCGTGCCGATCACCGGTGCAAAAAATAACCGAATGGAATTCCCGCGTTCAGCGGTGCGGTGGCATGTGACTCTAACGGCATCCAGGGTGGTATTGTCGCCCTCGGGAACGACCGTGAAGAGAGCCGTTTCTTCATCCCAAGTGCCAATCTCGATGTCCTCGGCACTAACCAGCGGAGTGCCCAATCCACTTGTGTTATTTTTCTCAGCCCATTCGATTGCGGCGGCAATCGCTAATTCTCGGTTGGGCAGCGCACGAGCAGCGGACAACGCAGCCGCATCAGCCGCATTTTGTAAATTGCTTTCCGCGACAGCCAGTTGACCGAAATCGATTGAAAACGCCAAGAAGGCAATGACGATAATCAGGCAAAACGCCGCGAGGATGGCGATCGCGCCACGGCGATTCGCTTTGTGCCTAGGTTTCAACATTACTTATTCGTGCTCGAGAATACAGGAAGAGCTGAGGATTGAGTTGGACATCATGTTCGCGTAGAATCCCGCACCCGCTTTCGAGTAGGGGATACTGATGGTGACCGAAATTTCGTCCCCCTCTTCGCCTTCGGATAAGTCGATATTCGCATTTTGATTCAAGAATATTTCTACCGTAACATCTGTCTCGGCTACGTTTAGAGTTTGGGAAATCCATGCCTTTGCCTTTTGTGAGACGTCGGCACTGGTGGATCCGGTTACGATGGCGGAACGTGCAGCGCGGCGCGTCGCCATCGAAAGCATATGTTCAATACGAAACGCCTGCCCAAATTCGATGACTCCGGCGAGCAGCAATAGGAAGAGCGGTGCGATGAGGGCAAATTCAACAGCCGCAGCGCCTCGGTACGCTCTTTTTTTTTCTCTCAATCGTCTTCGTGTCGAGCAATCAAGCATGAACGCTTTCTCCGTCTTGAGGACAAGCATCCAACGAGGTAACTGCGTCGAAAGAAGATTCTGACTCTTGAACTCGCTTCGCGATGCGATTGAAGTCGATAGCAAGATCCTTCCAGAAGTCGTTTTCGCGAAAATCAATTGGCGCGACTTGTCGACCCTCTGCGAGATCGTGCATGCCTTGCCGTAATCGCATCATTGGCCCAGCGAAACGATTTGTAAGTTTACATAAGTCGCGGAGGAAGATCGGCGCGAGCGCTAAAAACGCCAAAGCGGTCGGACCGTGTCGCCTGATCATGTTTCCCGCTGCTTCTTCGGGTGGGCCCACGAGGAGTTCCACAAAATAAAGAAAAGCCCCGGTGGTGATCACAAACAAAAATCCGTAAGCCAAAAGCCGGCAAAGGATTGCCCCTTGTACTGATCGATCAACGAATTGTTTCTTGCGTTTTTGGGTCATGTTCGCATTCGATTGGGAAAACATGTGAGGTCGTTGAAAAGCTTAGCTTAAAAAAGGAGCCGAGTTTCGCCGCACTTAGGCCCGTTTGCAGCGCGGGTAGATGGAGCGACCGACACAATGGTTACGATTCAACCGGTGTCAGGACTCCTGTGGTCGATCAGTAACGGGAAAGTGATCAACGGCAATCGATTTGCCAGGCCGAGACGAATTCTCTGCGAACGCAGGTGGATCCAGTTGGGCCTGTCGAAATAGTGGTGGTGCTCAAATCGAACGTTTGTTGCTGGCGAGGCTATTGAAAGTGATGTGTTTATCGAACTTGAGTCGAGCAAGCCACGCACGAAAAGATTACTTTTTTCGACTCCAACTTAAACTGGCTACCCGACAAGTTGCGGGAGCCAGTATTCGTTTTTAGGAAGCGAGGTTGCTTGAAATCAGTCCGCGTTTCCTTCATCGGACAGTAAAATGATTTCAGCCATCACAGGGAAGTGATCCGAGCCGCCAGGAGCATCTCGGCGAATAGAGGCGTTGACGGTACGGAATACGGAATTGGTCCTTTCCTCGGTGTAAATATAGTCGATTTTCACGCCGAACCCTGTGTCACCGTTGGCCGTGTCACCGTTCGCAACTCGGAATGTATCCTCAAAAGTGATCGGGGTATTCCACTCTTGACCAAATGCGTTGATCGAACCGTCACGAATCAAACGCATGGATTCGAGTGATTCCGCAGCGTTTAAGTCACCGATCAGGACCACTGGTGCCTCGTCAGCATAGGGGCTGGCAGCCATGTGTTGCGTTGCCATCTCCATATTGCGGAGGTGATAGTCCTCACTGACGCCCGCCAGCGGATGCATGCCATAGACTGAGAGCTTCTCGCCGGTTTGAAGATGTTGCAAAGTGGCATAGGTCATCCCTCGCGAACCGTCATACGTGATGACTCCATCATCAAGAATCTTCCAGCGGTCGGCACGATAGAGGATATCACCATCCCAGGTGTTGCTGCCGGTCGAGAATTCGTAGTCGAGTCCGGTCTTCGCTTCGATGGCAGCCAGAATTTGATCTCTTTCGCCCCACATCTCTTGAATGCTGGCAATATCGGGAGTGTAATCAGCAATTGCTTGAGCGATACCATCGATTCGCCAAGGAGCACCCAGCGAGGCGTAATAGACGTTGAAGCTCATCAGTCGAACCTTGACGCCATCGGCGACCAGATCACCGCTTGGGGCAGGGTTGGCGGGAGGTGCGATCGGAGGCGTGATCTCTTCGGGCTGACTAATGACGCCATCGCCGTCGAGGTTTATCTGAAATAGCCTTTCTTTCGCCGCTACCGATGATTCGGTCGGCCCTTCTTCACCGATGAACATACCACTCTCATCGAGGATCCAGGCATAGGGGCCCCAGTCGCCAACATCGAGTACTCGTAACCGACCGAGTTCGTCCCGTGCGGCAGCCTGCAGTGTGGATCCGTCTCGTGACAGCGGTACGTCGCCGCTCCAGTATTTATCCGCTCGACGGATCAAGATCGGTTCGCCACCGGCATCTTGCACGTAGGCCAGCCCTGTTTCCGAGTCGACGAGCAGACTCGTGTCGGTGGTTGCTGCAACAAGCTCAAGTCCGGGGGCATCGTCGATCGGATCCACCGGAGGATCGGAGGGCGTTGTCGCCACATCGGCGTAGACATAGCGAGTGCCCGTGCCGAAAGTATCGAGGAAGAAGGTTTCGACTGTCGGGTTGACTTCGACGCGAGCATCTCCCCACTCGGGTCCCCATCCGTGCGTCGGCCAATTTGAATTGATATAAGTCAGGGCAGCTACGTCATACTGGTCGACCACATCGTCCAGGCGATCAAGATATTCGATGAATAGATCTGGATTACTGGCGGCAGGATTTTGCGCGGTCGACTCGGCAATTACAATTTCGTGCCCCTGCAGCTGCGCGAAATTCATGCTGGAGGCGAGGTTCGGATCGATTCGCTCATTGGGAGCATTGATCGTTCCGTTAACCTCCATGCCAACATCGTTATTGAAAACAGAGAAACCGACCCAGTCGACATTTTCTGCACCCGGATAGAGCCACTGGGTATCGTTGTATCCGCGGACCGGATGGAACCCGAACTCAACATTGCTGGCCTGCGATTCAATGCGATTGACGATGTGGTTGTAGGCGTCGATGAAGGCGGACGGGTCGAGTTCGGGAATCGCATCAGGATTTTCAAACACATTGATCCCCGCACTTGCTTGTTCATTGATCCAATCGACGACGTATTGGTCACCGTTGTAGGCGAACAGGAGCAAGCTGACTTCGTAACCAACGCGGAGTAGAAACTGAGTGTCAGAACGGCTCGCCATGATTTGGGCGAAACTGTCGATTTGTGCATCCCACTCTCCACCACGAATGTCATTCAACGCGTCCCAGAGAGCGTTCGAGTTATAGTCGGCTGCTTCCCGATTAATCATTTGGCCGTAACCGCCGGCCGGGGTGTTATCTTTGAAGCTCAATGCGACCATCGCATAGTCACCAAGGTCGTTATTGCGTACGTAATCTAAGAATTGAGAGTTGGGGCTATCGTCACCCTGTTCGATCTGGCCCAGGTAAAAGGTGGCGTAGTGGGAGGATCCAGACGGAGTCAGTCCGGTGCCTGCGATGAAGTCAGTATACTCATCTTGGAATGTCTGTCCGACGAGCATCAGTGTTTGGCCGTCCTCGAGATCCTCGAGTGCGGGAGGGGCGATGCCGGAATCGGGCGGCACGACGGGTGAAGTCGGTAGATCACTATCCGGATCCGACACCGGAGGATCGACGGGTGGGTCAACCGGATCTTCGACGGGAGGAGCGGGTGGAACGGGAGTGACAATTTCGTCATCCGGTGAAACGGATGGGGTTCCGATCACATTGTCAGCATCGAGGTCGATTTCAAACAGAGTTTCAGCCGTGTGAATGTTTGCATCGGTGAAATTATCTTCACCCGTGAAATGTCCCTCTTCGTTTAGGATCCAAGCGTAACGAGTATCATAACTCGGATTGACGTCCAAGACACGGAGTTGTCCGGCGCCATCTCGAGTGGCAGCCACGAGTTGCCAATCTCCACGTACGAGCGCTACGTCACCATCCCAATATTCTCCCCAGCGTTGCACAGTGATCAAATTATTAGCTTCGTCGCGAACGTAAGCGATGCCACTTTGCGGGTCGCGTAGTAGATGAACATTTCCGTTGCTTTCGATCTCTTCGAAGTTAGCGACAGGATCCGTGACGGGAGTTTCCTCATTGACGGGATCTTCTGGTTGAATTGGCGTGACGACGACGGTTTGCTGGGACTCACCAATCACAGCAAACGTCGTTTGCTG